>NZ_JASHIT010000009.1:0-150830 GCF_030733595.1 Halomonas sp. MMSF_3323
GGGTGTAAATGAGCATTTTGATCCGATTTTTAACGCCGTATTACCGAGCGCAGGCACTTTTCAGACAAGCCCTAGAGTGGGGCGAGATCCTCGTAGCTCGCCTCCAGCACGATCCCGAAGTGCTCTTCAAGCGCCGCCAGATAGGCCGCGCCCGGGGGCAGGAGCTGTTCGCTTGTCGTGTCCCCGCGTCGGATCTTCAGCGTGAAGTCGGAAAGGCTGATCTGGCCTTCGGGGGTGGCCAGCGCGGCCATGCGCGAGGTGGTGAAGTGCAGGCCTGGCCAGGTGGAGGTGAAGTGATTGGCCATCTGAATATCACCTTCGCAGACCGTGGTGAAATCGACGCTATAGAGGTCGACCCACTGGGCTCCCATCAATGATTGCAGCATGATCCCGTAGCGAGCGTTCTCCACCAGTCGTAGTGTCTGGTCTCCGATGTGGAGCGGGGTGTCCGGGGTCAGCGGGATCGGGGCCCGGGGCGTATTGGTGCCGAAGCCGGCGTCGACCAGCCATTGGCGTTTGTCCAGCGTCACCAGCGATACCTGATGACTGCGCCCGGTGGGGGTTCCCGACAGATGCACACGTCCCAACAGGGCCCTGGCCTCGAATCCGAAGGCCTCAAGTGCCATCAGCAACAGGCCGTTGAGCTCGAAGCAGTAGCCGCCCCGGCGTTGACCGATGAGCTTGGCCAGAATGCCCTGAGCACTGACATCCACGCCGCAGCCCAGGCAGATATCGAAGTTCTCGAAGGGCAGCGAGGTGAGCTGGGCGCGATGCAGCGCGCGCAAGCACTCGGCAGACACCTCGACGGGTTGCACAAGGCCGATACGCTCAAGGTATTGGTCGCAGGGAAAGTCCGAGAGGGGCATGGGCGGTTACGCGTAGCAAAGTTCGGTTTAGCCTAGTGCGAGGGCAGCGGCCTTGCCAGCCTTCGCGCGTCGTCACCACGCATGCGGACAGGCTCGGTCGCTTGCCTGCCTGCCCGGCACAGCGCAACAGCCGTGCTAGGATGACCGATCCTTTTTCGATCGCTTGGGGGCTTGGCATGGAGGAGATGGGGCTGCGATGGCTCGCCGGGCAGGCCGTCAGCCTGGTGGCGCTCACGCTCTGTGTGATCGGCTTCGCCAGCCGGCATGACGACAAGCTGTTGGTATTGCTGCTGGGAGCCAACCTGGCCTTCGCGACCCAGTTTGCCCTGCTGGGGAGCTGGGTAGCCGCGTCGATCTCGGCCCTGATCATCCTGCGCATCGCTCTGGCGCGACGCTTTCCCGGCAATCTGGCGATCATGCTTGGCATGTTGCTCGCCACCTTGCTGGTAGCGGCGCTGACCTGGAGCGATGCGCGTGATCTTCCTGCCCTGGCGGCAGGGCTGCTTGGCACCTTTGCCATGTTCATGCTCAGAGGGGTGGCGATGCGTCTGGTACTGGCCGGCGCCGCCTTCTGCTGGATCATCAGCAATCTGCTGGCAGGTTCGCTGGGTGGCACTCTGGCCGAGACGCTGATCTTCGCCACCAACATCATCACCATCGTGCGCCTGAGGCGCCAGGCCTCGGTCGCCGCCCACTGATACTGGCGCCTGCCGTCGATTCCTTGTGGTGGACGCGAAACGGTCACGGAATTGACATCCTTGTCTCGTATATATGAAATTCCATATATCCTGAGGCGCCCCCGATGACGATGTCACAAGAGTCCCGCAAGCAACGCGTGCTGTTTCTGTGTCACGCCAATTCCGCTCGCTCGCTGATGGGCGAGGCGCTGCTGCGCCACCTGGCCGGTGATCGCTTCGATGCCTTCAGCGCCGGTACCGAGCCGGACGAGCCGCATCAGAAGACGCTGGCCGCGCTCAAGGAGCAGTCCATCAGCACCGAGGGGCTCGCCAGTCAGTCCCTCGACAGCTTTGAGGGACAGCACTTCGATGCCGTCATCGTGCTTTGCGACAAGGCCCAGGAAACCTGTCGCGACTGGGAGGGCAGTCGCGACGAGCATCTCTATTGGGATATCCGCGATCCCCGTGGCATCGAGCGTGACAACGCCTACGCCCAGGCGCTTCAGGAAATCCGCGTGCGCCTGATGCTGTGGCTGCAGATCAAGGATCGTGATCGCGCCCGCCACCTGGCCGACGATTGATGGCGCAACCCTCTGTCGGCAGAGCCTGGCGGGTGCCGAGGCGCGATACTCACTTTCTAAAGCGAGACTTTCATGACACTACGTATCGGTATCAATGGTTTCGGACGGATCGGCCGCCTGGTGGTTCGCAGTCTGTGGCCGCGTATCGCCGCCGGGGAGGTCGACCTGGTTCGCGTCAACGATCCCGGTGGTGACGCCGCCACCTTCGCCCACCTGCTGGAGTTCGATTCGGTGCACGGCCACTTTTCGCCTGAGGGCGGGATCAATGGCGAGGGCGAGCAGCTGAACCTCGACGGTCGCGCGGTGGCCTTCAGCGGAGCAAGCGTTCCGGCCGACGCGGACTGGTCCGGCTGCGACGTGGTGATCGAATGCTCTGGCAAGCACAAGACCCTGGACAGGCTTCAGGCCTATCTCGACCAGGGCGTGCAGCGCGTCGTGGTCAGCGCGCCGGTCAAGGAGGAGGGCGTGCTCAACGTGGTCATGGGGGTCAACGACGATCTCTACGAGCCCGAGCGTCACCGCATCGTCACCGCCGCCAGTTGCACCACCAACTGTCTGGCCCCGGTGGTCAAGGTGATTCAACAGCGTTTCGGTATCCGTCATGGCTCCATGACCACGGTGCATGACATCACCAACACCCAGACCATCCTCGACGCGCCTCACAAGGACCTGCGTCGGGCGCGGGCCTGTGGCATGAGCCTGATCCCGACCACGACCGGGTCGGCCAAGGCGATTACCGCGATCTTTCCCGAGCTCGAGGGCAAGCTCAATGGCCACGCCATACGCGTGCCGCTGGCCAATGCCTCGCTCACCGACATGGTCTTCGAACTTGAACGCGAGGTGACGGTGGATGAGGTCAACGCCGCCCTGCGCGAGGCCGCCGAAGGGGAGCTTGCCGGCATTCTCGGCTACGAGGAGCGCCCGCTGGTGTCCATCGATTACCGCACCGACCCGCGCAGCTCGATCATCGATGCGCTGTCGACCATGGTGGTCAACGCCACCCAGCTCAAGCTATACGCCTGGTACGACAACGAGTGGGGCTACGCCAACCGCACCGCAGAGCTGGCGCTGAAGGTGGGTCGTGGCTGAATCGTTGATGGCGCGGGTGAAGGCGCTGCCCTTCGAAATCCGCCAGTACCTGCTGATCACCGGCAACTACTGGGCCTTTACCGTTACCGACGGCGCCCTGCGCATGCTGGTGGTGCTGCACTTCCACCAGTTGGGCTATTCGCCCCTCGAGGTGGCGATGCTGTTCCTGTTCTACGAAGCCTTCGGGGTGATCACCAACCTGGTGGGGGGCTGGCTCGGGGCACGGCTGGGGCTCAATCGCACCATGAACCTGGGACTCGCTCTGCAGATCGTGGCGCTGGCCATGCTGATGGTGCCGTCCTCGGCGCTGAGCGTGGCCTGGGTCATGGCGGCCCAGGCATTGTCGGGCATCGCCAAGGACCTCAACAAGATGAGTGCCAAGAGCGCGGTCAAGGTACTGGTGCCCGCCGAGAGTGCCTCGGCAAACTCCACCCTGTATCGCTGGGTGGCGATCCTGACCGGCTCCAAGAACGCGCTGAAGGGAGCCGGTTTCTTCCTCGGCGGCCTGCTGCTGACGCTGATCGGCTTTCGTGGTGCGGTCATCGTCATGGCGGTGATGCTGCTGGCGGTGCTGGTCCTCTCGCTGGTTCGCCTCAAGGCCGATCTGGGGCGCGCGAAGCGCAAGCCCAAGTTCTCCGAGATATTTTCCAAGTCCCGCGCGATCAATGTCCTGTCGGCCGCGCGCCTGTGTCTGTTTGCCTCCCGGGATGTCTGGTTCGTGGTGGCCTTGCCGGTGTTTCTCTATGACCAGCATGGCTGGAGCCACTGGACGGTGGGCGGGCTGCTGGCGATCTGGGTGATCGGCTACGGGGGTGTCCAGACCCAGGCGCCCCGGCTGACCTCGCTGATGGCAGGAAGCCAGCGACGCACGACGGTATTCTGGGCGCTGGCCCTGGCGGGGCTGCCAGCCCTGCTGGCGGTGCTGCCGCTGGCTCAGGTGGGCTGGCTGGTGGTAGGCCTGTTGCTGTTCGGGGTGCTGTTCGCCATCAATTCGAGCTGGCACAGCTACCTGATCGTGCACTACGCCCGCGCCGAGGGTGCCTCCATGGACGTGGGCTTCTATTACATGGCCAACGCCATGGGGCGCCTGCTCGGCACCTTGCTGTCGGGCTGGCTGTATCAAAGCCAGGGGCTGTCGGCCTGCCTGTGGGTGTCGGCGGCGCTGGTGCTGGCCAGCGCCCTGATGGCACTGGCCTTGCCCGGCGATGGTCAGCCTGAGCCCGCAGCCGCTGACGACGAGGCAAGGCCCGCTTAGGGCTTGTCTGAAAAGTGCCTACGCTCGGTAATACGGCGTTAAAAATCGGATCAACATGCTCATTTACACCCCGTAAACTGCGCTGTCTCACCGATTTTTGCCTTGTCTAACCTTCGCTCGCCGACTTTTCGGACAGAGCCTAGGATAGTCGGCCCGCGGAGGAACCCCGTGGCGCTGAACGAAGAAAGCCGCTGCCCAGGGAAAAAAGATGAACAGGCAAAGATGAACAGGAAACGCCGATGATGTCGCTGGACCCGTTACGCCTCTACAAGTGCCTGTCGGAAGAGACGCGCCTGTCGATCATGCTGTTGCTGCTGCGGGAAGGAGAGCTCTGCGTCTGCGAAATGACCGCGGTGCTCGAGGTGTCGCAACCCAAGGTGTCACGCCACCTGGCAGAGCTGCGTCGCTGTGGTTTGCTCCAGGATCGTCGCGATGGCCAGTGGGTCCACTACCGGCTGAGCGCCGAGCTGCCCGACTGGGCGCTCGACTGTCTCGAAGCCGGCGCCCGTGGGCGACGGGCCGAGCTCGAGGCATTGCACGAAGGACTGGCCAGGATGGGGGATCGTCCGCAGCGCTGCGAGAGCCTCTGCTGAGGCGCTGTCGCCTTCCAGGGTGACTCCGGGTCGCCTTGGCCGTGCCCTGAAAAGACGCAGGCAACTTGCCTGTATTACAAGAAGAGGGCCTACACTGAAGCTGTGCACCGGCATGTTAATTCTCATGCTAATCAATTAACATGCCGGCCACTTAAACGATTCAGCGCAAGGACCTTGGATCATGATCATCTACTCCCTCATCTTGTTGTTGGTGGGGCTTTCGCTATTGGGGGGCGGCGCATGGCTGGTCACCCTGGGTGGAAGCTGGTACTACGCCCTGGCCGGTCTGGTGCTGATCGCGGTGGGCGCCATGGCGCGCTCCCGTCGCGTGCCGGCGCAGTTGCTTTACGCCGGGCTGCTTATCGCCACGGCCGCCTGGGCCCTCTGGGAATCCGGCTACGACTGGTGGCCGCTGGCCACCCGCATGGGCCTGTTGATGCTGCTAGCCATTCCGCTGCTGTGGCCGTCGCGTGCCGGCAAGCGCCTGGGTACGGCGGTGCTGCTGCCGGTCTGGGCGGTGCTGGGTGTAGGCCTGCTGGGTAGTCTGGCGGTGGATGCCCATCGCATCGAGGGGCGACTCAACGAGGACGAGATCGTCCAGTCACCCGAGCTTGGCGATTCGCCGGAGGCGAGCTGGCACGCCTACGGTCGCAGCAACCTGGGTCAGCGCTACTCGCCGCTGGACCAGATCACCCAGGATAACGTCGGCGAACTGGAACTGGCCTGGCAGTATCAGACCGGTGACAGGAAGGGCCCTGACGACGTCGGGGAGACCACCTACGAGGCCACGCCACTCAAGGTGGGCAATGCGCTGTTTCTGTGTACGCCGCACAACTGGCTGGTGACGCTTGACGCCGATAGCGGCGAGAAGCTTTGGCAGTATGACGCCAAGGTGCCGGCGGAAAGCTCACGCCAGCACCAGACCTGTCGTGGCGTCTCCTACCTGCCGCCGGCATCCGGCGATGGCGATAGCCTCGACGTCGCGGCGGCGAGCCAGCCGGCCGAGGCGCTGGAGCCGATCCAGTGCGACGCCCAGCTGTTCATGCCGACCTCCGATGCGCGCCTGCTGGCCGTCGATCCGGCCACCGGTGCCCGCTGCGCCAACTTCGCCGACAACGGCGAACTGGACCTGATGCACAACATGCCGTTCACCCAGTCCGGCTTCTACTACTCGACCTCGCCCCCCGTGGTGGCCAATGGCCTGGTGGTGGTAGCCGGGGCGGTCAATGACAACTACGCCGTCGATTCACCCTCCGGCGTGATCCGCGCCTACGACGCCAGGACCGGCGAGCTGCGCTGGAACTGGGATTCCGGCAACCCGGACGAGACCGCGCCGATCGGCGAGGACGAGACCTACGCCACCAGTTCCCCCAACAGCTGGGCGGTGGCCAGCGCCGACGAAGAGCTGGGGCTGATCTACTTCCCGATGGGCAACCGGACCCCGGACCAGCTCGGCCACTTCCGCAGTGAGGCCGAAGAGAAGTTCGCCACCTCGGTGGTGGCGCTGCGTCTGGACAGCGGCCAGGTGGAGTGGGTCCAGCAGTTCGTCCACCACGACCTGTGGGACATGGACACCCCGGCGCAGCCGAGTCTGGTCGACCTGGAGACCGACGAGGGCATGCAGCCCGCGCTGGTGGTGCCGACCAAGCAGGGGGACGTCTACGTCCTCAACCGCGCCACCGGCGAGCCAATCTTCCCGATCACCGAGGAGCCGGCACCGCAGGGCACCATCGAAGGCGACTACGCGGCACCGACCCAGCCCAGGTCTGCCCTGAGCTTCCGTCCGCCGAAGCTGCGCGAGGCCGACATGTGGGGAGGCAGCCTGATCGACCAGATGGTCTGCCGTATCCAGTTCCGCTCGCTGCGCTACGAGGGTCAGTACACCCCGCCGTCCGAGCAGGGCACCATCGTCTTCCCTGGCAACTTCGGCGTCTTCAACTGGGGTAGCCTGGCGGTGGACCCCAAGCGCCAGGTGATGTTCGGCATGCCGCTGTATCTGGCCTTCACCAGCACTCTGGTGCCCAAGGACGGCGCCGAACTCGGCGAGACCAACCAGGGTGAGCAGGGGCTCAACGAGAACGCCGGTGCCGACTACGCGGTGGAGATGAAGCCGTTCCTGTCGCCGCTGGGCATTCCCTGCCAGCAGCCGCCCTGGGGCTACGTGGCCGGCACCGACCTGCGTACCGGTGAGGTCGCCTGGCAGCACAAGAACGGTACCATCGAAGACATGACAGCGCTGCCGCTGCCCTTCGAGATGGGGGTGCCGGGTATCGGCGGTCCGATCATCACCGACGGAGGAGTAGCCTTCCTGGCGGCGTCCGTGGACGACTACTTCCGTGCCTACGACCTGACCACCGGCGAGCAGCTGTGGGAGTCGCGGCTGCCAGCCGGCGGCCAGGCCACGCCGATGACCTACCTCAACAGCCAGGGCGAGCAGATGGTCGTGCTGGTGGCCGGGGGGCATGGCTCGATCGGCACCACCATCGGTGACTACGTGATGGCCTACAAGCTGCCGGATCAGGCGTCACAATAGGCGAGCAGGGAGGGGAGCCGAACATTCGGCTCCTGCCCTGAAACAACGCCATTGCAGCAAGAGCCCCCGTCGGATGCCCGTCGGGGGCTCTTGCTTATGTCACAAGGTGGCCGACAAGGGTGCGGCAAAACACCCGCTACCGGCCATAATAAAAGATTCAGATAATGGGGATCTTTGTGCCGCTTCGGGATCGTGTGTCCCGACGGCCTACCGCCAGGGACAGGGAGAAACGCATGTCAGATATCGCCCTCTACGTGATGATCTACGCGGCCGTGCTGTTGTCGATCTATCAGGTCTACTACATCTACTACGAGCAGCACTTTGCCGACTTCGAAAAGCGTCCCGGAATGGACGCCGAGGCGCTTGAGGAGCTGTCGCGGCTGGCCGAGCAGGCCAGGAATACCGGTGATCGCGAGGCCTTTGCCCGGGCGGTGAACGAGCGCTTCGATGGCCGCGTCGACCCCAGGGTAGCGCTGGCGGCCTTTTCCCGGGACGACGAGCCGGTCAATGCCGCCATGCTGCTACGCCGCCGTCGCCAGATCGTCACCAATGGGCGCATCATGGTCCGCCATCTGGCCAGCTGGACGACCCGCCCGCCGAGCCGGGACCTGCGTGGCACCCTGATCATCGTGATCATCGCGCTGTGCCTATCGGTGCTGGGGCTGGGTGGGCTCAGCGTCTATACCATCGGCTATCGACTGGGCTCACCGGCGTTCGCCTGGGCCAACGATCCCGCCATCCTGCTTTCGTTGATCGCGCTGTTGATCGTCGCCACCCACCTGGTCTACAAGCTGGACGTCTACCTTCACGATCTCTACGAAATTGGCAGGCTGAATCCGCACTTTCGCTAGGGCTTGTCTGAAAAGTGCCTGCGCTCGTCGACTATTCGGGCAGTGCTCCAGGCGTCGCCGTATCTGCCGTCTTCCAGTGCCACAAGGCTAGCCGTCTTCCAGCACCACCAGGCCGTAGCTGCCGAGCTCCGGCAGTCCGCCTGCACTGGTGCGCAGGGATAGACCACCATCCTCGGCGACATCGAAGGCCATCACCTGGCCGGTGTTGCCGACCAGCTGATAGAGGGTGTCGCCGTCGGGGCTCAGCGCCATGTCCGAGAAGAACAGCAATTCGCCGTCGTCCTTGTAGGCGGTAGCATCCTCGAGGGCGATGCTGCCGTTCGGTTTGACGCTGTAGCGGCTGATGGAACTCGACAGGGCGTTGGCGGTGTAGAGAGTGTCGCCGTCGGCGTTCAGCGCGACCCAGCAGTTGGCGATCTCTCCTCCTTCCATGGCAGCGCCGGTCAGGGCGTCGGCGGTCTTCAGGGTGAGTCCGCCATGATCATCCAGCACATAGCTCGAGACCGAGCTGGTCTGCCAGCTGTAGAGCGGGCTCTGGGGTACCTTGTCGGCCTCCTCACGCAGGCCGAACTCCGGCGTCAGGAAGCGTGCCTCCGACATCAGCAGGGTCTCGCCCTGGTCCCCCTGGCCGATGGCGAAGCCCACCGGTATGGCGTGGAAGCGTTCGGCCGGCGCACGCGGGCTGTCCACGCTGGCGATCGGATCGGCGGACAGACCATCGTCACTGACCGCAAAGCTGTGAATCTTGCCGGTCACCAGCTCGTTGACGATGACGAAGGCTCCGGAACGCGAGAAGGCGATGGTCGAGGGGCGGGCGCCCAGGTCGCGCCGGCTGCCCTGGATCGCGATCAGTCCTTCGGGGGTGTGGCGATACAGCGCGATGGAGCCAGCCTGATTGCTGTCACCCACGCTGGCGGAGGCGACGAGGTGGCCGTGGATGGCGACAGAAATCGGGAAACGGTCCGAGGCCGTCACGCTGTTGACGGCCTGAAGGCTGCCGTCGGGGGCGCGGTTCATCAGGCTGAGGGTACCGTCGCCTGGGTTGACCGCCACCATCCAGCCGCCGTCCGCGGAGGCCGCGATGGCGTTGGCGGAGATCAGGGGGTCATCGCCGTTGGCCAGCGGGTGGTCAGGGTTCTTCTCCAGAGCCGGAATCTCCAGATCACCGGTACCAAGGCCCCCGGTGGGATACTCGGAGGCTAGGGAAAGCGTGCCGTCATCGTCGGCATGGAAGGCGGCGACCGAGTTGCCTTCGGTCTTGTTGGTGACCACGTAGATCGTTTCTGCCGCCAGGCAGGTGGACAGCGGGGCAAGTGTCAGCAGCATCAGGGTGGGCAGGCGTAGCGTCATGGGCGGGGCTCTCCATGGGAAGGGACTCTCGATAGCTGTCTCTTACCTTAGGGCAGTCCTGCAGCGGTGCTCTTCATGGCTGTGCCTTGCCACAACACGGCCGGAAAAAAGGTCGATGCGATGCCTCGATGCGCGATCTTGCAAGGTTTGTGGTGCGCCAAAGAAGAGCGCCGACATCCCGGGATGTCGGCGCTGTGGGCAGGGGCTGTAAACCGCGACGCTCTGATCGGAGGCGCCGCGGTCAGCGCTCAGTTTTCCTTGAGCTCCAGGTCCGGTACTTCGACCTTGAACAGGCGGGTCAGATAGAGCAGGTAGGCAAAGCCGACGGCGACCCAGGTGAGTCCCACCTGGAAGGTGTTGAGCGACAGACTCGACCACAGCCAGATAGTCAACAGGAAGCCGACGCTTGGCATGACGCCGTAGCGCAGCAGGTTCTTGGGTTGCATCAGGTGCTCATCCACCAGGTAGTGCTTGATCACAGAAAGGTTGACGAAGGAGAAGGCGACCAGAGCACCGAAGCTGATCATGGTGGCGGCCAGCTCCAGGCTGATGACCAGCGCCATCAGCGAGATGGCGCCGACGATCAACGTCGACCCCAGCGGGGTGCCGTAGCGCTGGCTGAGCTTGCCGAAGACCTTGGGCAGGACCTGGTCGCGGCCCATGGCGAACAGGATCCGGGAGACGCTGGCCTGGGCGGCCATGGCCGAGGCGAAGCAGCCTGCTACATATGCAGCGGTGAAGAAGGCGACCAAAAAGCCCCCGCCGGCGCGGCGCATCACGTCCACCGCGGCCGAGTCGGCGCTGCCGAAGTTGTGATAGTCGGGAAACACCAGATGCCCGACCCAGGAGGCCAGAATGAACAGGCCGCCGCCGATCAGGGTGCACAGCATGATGGCGCGGGGGATGTCACGCTTGGGCTCGCGAGTTTCCTCGCACAGGGTAGAGACGGCGTCAAAGCCAAGAAACGACAGGCACAGGATGGCGGCACCACCGACGATGGTGGTCCACTGGAGCCCTTCGCTGTGGAAGGGCGCCAGCAGCGAGGGGGCTTCGCCACCGGCGATGACCTTCAGCGAGATGGCGATGAAAGTGGCCAGAAAGACGAACTGAAAGCCGATGATGATCAGATTCATCTTGGCCACCAGCTTGATGCCCAGGATGTTCAGTGCGGTCACGGCGACGATGGCTCCTACCACCCAGACGCCCTGATCGATGGCGGGGAAGACCTCCTTCATGTAGATCCCGATCACCAGGTAGTTGATCATCGGCAGGAAGATGTAGTCGAGCAGCAGCGCCCAGCCCACCATGAAGCCCACACGGCCACCGAAGGCGCGGCGTGTGTAGGTGTAGGCGGAGCCGGCGGTAGGGTAGTGCTCGACCATCTTGCCGTAGCTGTAGGCGGTGAAGAACATCGCCGCCAGGGTGATCACGTAGGCCATGGGCACATGGCCGCCGGTGGTTTCGGTGACCACGCCGTAGGTGGTGAATACGGTCAGGGGCACCATGTAGGCGAGGCCGAAGAACACCAGGGCAGGCAGGCCAAGGATGCGCTTGAGGCCGCTGTCCTGGCCGTCGGGGGCCTCGGGGAGGCTGGAACGTCGTTGTTGTGTCATGGGTCGGTTCCTGTTGTTGCTGTTGTTGTTCTGAGCGCTGCTCAGGGCGTGGTCTACCGCCCGTTCCAGGTTGCCGTCGTCGATGCGGTCTGGCGGCTGCGTCGGGGGAGACGTTTCGCCGAACCGTGCACGGTCCCCGTGGCAAACCAGTATGGAAAACCGGCGGTGCTCGCGTGGCGCCGACGCCCGTCCGGGACAAGCGACCTACTGATGTCGTACGGGGCGTCGAGCGTTTTCGTCGAATCGGTCGTGCCTTGTGCCTTGTTCCTTGTGCCGTGTGCCGGGGCTCAGGCGTTGTCGAAGCCCTTGAGCACGTTGATCGCATTGACCCCGATCTCTTCCACCGCGTAGCCGCCTTCCATCACGAATAGTGTGGGCAGTCCGATGCGCTTGAGGCGGGCGCCGATGTCCAGATAGTCGTCGCTTTGCAGGGTGAAGGAGCTGATCGGATCGTTCTCGAAGGTGTCGACCCCGAGGGCGATGATCAGCATGTCCGGGGCGAAGTCCCTGACGCGCGCGATGGCGTCATCCAGCGCCTGCGCCCAACGGGCGTAGTCGGTGCCGCTGGGCAGGGGGTAGTTGACGTTGTAGCCCTCGCCGTCACCTCGTCCGGTCTCGTTGGCGAAGCCGAGAAAGTAGGGAAACTCGTCCATGGGGTCGCCGTGCAGCGAGAGAGTGAGCACGTCGCTGCGCTCGTAGAAGATGTCCTGGGTGCCGTTGCCGTGGTGGAAGTCGATGTCGAGGATGGCGACACGCCGGTGGCCCCGGTCCAGTGCCCGCTGGGCGGATACCGCCACATTGTTGATGAAGCAGTAACCGCCGTACTGGTCCCGTGCGGCGTGATGGCCGGGCGGTCGGCACAGGGCGAAGGCCGGCGCGCCGCTGTCGAGCACCTGGTCCAGGGCGGTCAGGGCGATGTCCTTGCTGAGCAGGGCCGCCTCGAAGGTGTCTGCGTTCAGCGAGGTTTCTCCGGCCAGGGCGTAGTAGCCAAGGCGGCCCTCGATATGGCGGGGTATGGGGCCGCCGGGCATCCGTCGTGTCGGCCAGATATTGGGAATCGCTTCGCCTTGGTAACCGGCCGCCTGCCAGTCGCGCCAGGCAACCCGCAGAAAGTCGATGTAGTCCGCGTCATGGATGGCCAGCACCGGCTCCAGTCCATGCTCGTCGGGGCCGCGGATCTCGCCGATGGACTCGGTCCTGGCGCGTTCGATGATGTAGTCCACCCGCTCGGGACACTCGAAGGGCGCGACCAGTTGGCCGGCAAACAGCTCGGTGAGAGTGCGACGGTCGCGGGTGGCGTCGCTATGAACGATCAACATGGCGGTGTCTCCTTTGGCAGTTCCGGGGCAAGGTGACGAGTGTGCGGCCTGCATCGCGGCTGTCGCTGTCTACTCGATCACGGCGGCAAAACGGTCGTTGAGTCGGCTCAGCGCCGGGCCGATCAGCGGCAGGTGGCGCTCACGCGACGCCAGGGCCTCCTCGGTGGCGTAGCTCAGGGTGATGGTCTGGGCGCCCAGCCAGCGCAGGGGTTCGGGCTCCCAGCGACGAACCACCTGGTCCAGTGCACAGCCATCGAAGGCCCAAGGGGCCCGTGTCAGCGGTGTGTCCTGTCCACAGAGCATCTCTGCCAGGGTGCGCGCCATCAGGTGGCTGGCGGCGACGCCTTCGCCGGCATAGCCGCCGGCGGTGGCGATGCCGGCTCGCCGATCGACGAGGGCGTGGGGGCGAAAGCTGCGCGAGAGGCCAAGGGTGCCGCCCCAGCCGTGGCTGATATCGACCTCGCCGAGGTCGGGAAACAGATCCTGGAGCAGCGCCTTGCGCATCTGGATGTCGCCCTGGGTGATGGAGGCCTGGTGACGCGGACGGGCGTTGAAGCGGTAGCGACCCCTGGCGCCGAAGATCAGGCGACCATCGCGGCTGCGATGGCCGTAGTTGATCAACCGGCTGGCGTCGGCGAAGGTCGGCCGCTGTGCCAGGCCGATGGCATCCCACTGGCTCTGACTCAAGGGCTCGGTGGCGATCACCAGGCTGGAGACCGGGACCAGGTGGGGACGTAGCTGGGGCAGGGTGTTGTAGCCTTCGGTGGCCATCACGATCATCGGCGCGCGGATGCTGCCCTGGGGCGTGGTCACTTTGCCGTCATCGATGCTCGTCGCCGGGCTTTGTTCGTAAAGCCTGACCCGCATGGCCGCGAGTCGCTCGACCAGCCCATCGATCAGCTTGCCGGGGTGCAGCGTGGCGACCTGACGATGAAAGATGCCACCGAAGGGGCGGCGGAAGCGGGCCTGGTCGCTGAGTTCGTCGGCGGACAGCCAGCGGCAGTCATGCTGGCGATGGCCGAGTTCCAGTAGGTGTGCGAGGTAGTCCCGCTGGAGCGCCTCCTGGGCCGGGTAGCGCGCCGCCGCGTAGAGCGCCCCACCCTTGTGGAAGTCGGCGTCGATGGTTTCCTGCGAGAGGGTCGTGCCGATCTCGTCGACATTGGCGGACAAAAGCTCGCACAGCGCCTGGCGCCGGGCCAGGGTCAGGCCCTTCAGGTGCCGCTCGAGGCCCGCCAGGTTGCCCACCACCCAGCCCCCGTTTCGCCCGGAGGCGCCGTGGCCGAAACGCCTGGCCTCGAGGACCCGGATGTCCTTCTCCGGGGCCAGGCGCTTGAGGTGATAGGCGGTCCACAGGCCGGTGAAGCCACCGCCGACAATGACCACGTCTGCCTGTTCATCCCCGGTCTGTTCATCGATAGCCTGTTTATCCCCGGTCTGTTCACCGATGGCCTGTTCATCGGTGGTCCGTTCATCGATGGCCTGTTCAGCAATGGAGAGGGGGGCGAGTGGGACTCGCCCGTTGTCTCGGTGTGACCAGAAGATGGCGTCGTTGGACTCCGCTTTCGTCATCACATGAATCCCAGTACCAGATAGAGGGCGGCGGCCAGCAAGCCGGCCAGGGCCGCGTAGGGCAGTTGGGTAAAGGCGTGCTGGAAGGGCGTGCAGCCGCTGGCCTGGGCCGTCAGCACCGTGGCGTCCGAATAGAAGCAGGCGTGGCTGCCGAAGGTGCTGGCCGAGAGGGTGGCACCGATCACCAGCGTCATGTCGGCGCCCAGATTGTGGCCCAGGGTGGTGACGATGGGCAGGATGATCACGAACACGCCCCAGTTGGAACCGGTGGCGAAGGAGACGAAGCCCATCAGCGCAAAGATGATGAAGGGCAGGATCTGGGCGTTGATCAGCGGTTCGACCGTGGTGATGATGTACTCGTTGAGTCCTAGGGTGGTGTTGACGTCATTGAACATGAAGGCCGCCACCAGCACCGCCAGGGCATCCAGCATCGACTTGAAGCCCTCCAGAATGTTGTCGAAGGTCTCGCCGGGGGTCAGCTTCTTCAGGCCGATGAAGGCCACGATCATGCCGGCCAGGGTCACGAAGATGCCCATCAGGAAATCGAGATCGAAGTACCAGGTGAAGAAGGCCAGCGACATCATCGGCAGCAGGAACATCCAGACGCTGCTGCGTGTCTGGTCCTTGGCCGCCAGGTGGGCGATCTCTTCATCGATGTGCTCGGCGCCGGGCGGCACGCAGCGACCCTCGAGCTGGGCGCGCTGCTCGGCGCGCTTCATCGGACCGAACAGCGGAATCTTGCCGTAGGCGACCAGCGGCACCATGGCCACCGCGATCCACGGATAGAACATGAAGGGGATGGCCTGGATATAGGTCCAGACTCCCTGGCCGTCGGCGGCCAGGCCGTTCTTTTCGATCAGCGCGCCGAAGAACACCGCCCAGGTCGAGATCGGGATCAGTACGCTGATCGGTGCGGCGGTGGAGTCGATGACGTAGGCCAGCATCTCTCGTGACGTCTTGAAGCGGTCCGTCACCTGACGCATCGAGGTGCCGACCGCCAGGGAGTTGAGGTAGTCGTCGACGAACAGCACGATGCCCATGAACCAGCAGCCGAGCAGCGCCCGGGGCTTGCTGGTGATGTAGCGCAACAGGCTTTCGGCGAAGGAACGCGAGGCGCCGGACTTCAGCAGCAGCGCGATGATCGAGCCCATCAGCCCGCATACCGCGATCACCCAGGCCACGTCCTCGTCGGTCAGGACGTTGAGCAGGCTCTCCGACAGGGTCGAGAGGGCGCTGGTCGGCTCGATCAACAGGGTGCCGACGAAGGCGCCGGCCACCAGCGGCTCGAGCGCGCGACGGCTCCACAGTGCCAGCAGCAGTACAACGGCGGTGGGCAGCAGCACCAGCCAGCCGCCTGCGGGGAAAAACGCTTCCATGGATGTCCTCCTGGACGATCATTGTTGTTGGTGAAGCGACCTGGCGATGGCCGTGGGTCGCGTCGATCAGGAGCGTGGCGTGACAGCTATTGGTTGTCGTTGATGTTGGCGTCGTTGATGGTGAAAGGTCCGGTCGATATCGAGCTGCCGACGGCGAGTCGGCGGCGGACGCTCAGCGCAGTTTTTCGCGCAACTGGTAGTACCACATGCCCGCGGCCAACAGGCCGTTGCCGAGGCGCTCGCTGACCGGGATGCGCCAGTGGCGCATGTCGGCGAACAGGTCGAACTCCTCCAGCTGACCGCTGACCGCCCTGGCCATGATGTTGCCAACGATATGCGAGGTGGCGATGCCGTGGCCCGAGTAGCCCTGGGCGTAGAAGACGTTGGGTGACAGCTTGCCGAGCTGAGGGATGCGGTTGATCACGATGCCCGCCTTGCCCTGCCACTGGTAGTCGAGCGCGATGCCCTTGAGCTGCGGGAAGGTGTGTTCGAGCCGGGGGCGCAGTTCGGCGCCGATATCCGCTGAGTCCTGGCCGGAATAGTTGGCGCCGCCACCGAACAGCAGGCGACCGTCGGCGGTCAGGCGGTAGTAGTCGAGCACGAAGCGGGTGTCGTAGACCGCCAGGTCCTGGGGATTGATCGCGGCCTGCTGCTCCCGGCTCAGCGGGGCGGTGGTGACGATGCCGAGAGAGGCGGGGAACAGCTTGCCCTTGAGCGCCTTGCGCTCCAGCCGGTGATAGGCGTTGCCGGCCAGCACCACGCTGTCGGCGTGGATCTGGCCACGCTCGGTGACGACACAGGGGGTAGTGCCGTGGCGAATCTCGGTGACCCGGGTGTCCTCGAACAGCAAGCCGCCCAGGTCCTCAAGGGCGCGGGCCTCGCCAAGACAGAGGTTCAGCGGGTGCAGGTGCATGTTGTAGTCGTTGCGCACCGCGCCATGGTAGAGCTCGGTGCCCACCAGTTCGCGTGTCTGATCGGCGTCCAGCAAACTCAGGTGCCGGGCGATCTCGTGGCCCTGGGCCGCCTCGACGTCGCGCTTAAGCTCGGCCATGTGGCTCGGTCGGTAGGCGGCGTGCAGGTGGCCGAACTTCAGGTCACAGGCGATGGCGTACTTGTCGACACGCTGACGCAGAATGCGGTGGCCTCGCCAGCGAAGATCCCAGACGAAGTTCTCGGCTGCCTCTCGCCCTAGCGGGCCGGAGAGCTGCTTGAGCATGGCATCCTGCCCCGACAGGCTGCCGGTGACCTGACCGCCATTGCGACCGCTGGCCCCCCAGCCGATCCGGTTGGCCTCGACCAGCGCTACCCGGTAGCCACGCTCGGCGAGTTCCAGCGCGGTGTTGACGCCGGTGAAGCCGCCTCCGATCACCGCAACGTCGACCCGATGCTCGCCCTCGAGCCTGGGATATTCGGCTTCTTCGTGGATGGTCGCGGCGTAGTAGGACGCGCAGCGCGGTTCGCTCATGACGACTCCCGAAACGATGGCAGCTTGTTATTAGTGTGATCACATGTTGTGATCACACTAGCAGGGCTTGCAGATGCGCACAAGATGCGAATTCGACCCTGGGCGGCCCAGGCTGCGGCGTCTCGGCGTGGGCTATCGTCATCGCGATGGGCTAGTCTTGACGCCAGACGCAGGTAGATATCGCCGTGATGGTGGCAGGCCAGCGGCCTGTCGGATTTTTCGCCGATGGCGACAGACGAGCGGTCGACGGGCGGCCGGCAAAAGAAGCAAAAGGGGAGTGATAGAAAAGTTATAGTGGGTTGGCGTGAGGAGTGAAGTGGAGAAAGGAATGGCGAGGGGAATGGAGAAGGGAATAGAGAGCGGAATGGCAGAAAGGAATGGAGAGCGGAATGGAGAAGGGAATAGAGAGCGGAATGGCTGAGAGGAATGGACAGAGGAGTGACAAGGAAGCGCAATGACCGACGTTCATACTGACAATAGCGATGACGCCATGGTCGCGCCGATCGGCACGGAACCATCGCCTCCGCCCTACCTGCCGGATACCGCCTCGACCCGAATTCACCAGGACCTGAGGCGTCGTCTGTGCGAAGGGGCCTTCAGTCCGGGCGAGGTGCTTTCGATCCGCGGCATCGCCGCCTGCTATGACACCAGCGCCATGCCTGCTCGGGAGGCGCTGCGCTGGCTGGTGAGCGAGGGGGCTCTGCAGTTTGTCGACAGCCGCAAGATCATCGTGCCGCACTTGAGCCGGGAGCGCTTCACCGAGGTGCTGTTCGCCCGCAGGCGGCTGGAAACCGAGCTGGCCCGGCAAGCCTTTATCGCGATCGAGCACCAGCACATCGACGCCCTGGAGGCGCTGGACGATGGCATCAATCGAGCCATCGAAGCTGCTGATCTCAAGAGCTATATGCGTGGCAATCACGCCTTTCACTTTCTGATCTACCGGCTGAGCGGCTCGACGGTATTGCTGCCGCTGGTCGAGCAGCTATGGCAGCAATACGGTCCCAGCATGGGCTTTATCTGCACGCGTTGGGGCGGCTCCGCCATCGCCGACGATCACCATCGTGAGATTACCCAGGCGCTGCGCCGGGGGGACAGGGACGCCTTCTGTCGCGCGGTGACCGCCGACATCGAGCAGGGAATGCGGCTGCTGGACGACTACTACGCCTCGTCGAAGTGATTTCTGGGCTATCTTGATGACGTCCGGCGCCAGTCCTTCGGACCGCCGACCCGAGCATCGAAAGAACGTCGTTGAGTCATCAGGAAAAGCTCATGCAAATCTACCCTTACCTGTTTTTCGACGGCCAGTGTGAAGAGGCCCTGGCGTTCTATGCCGAGCTGATGAACGGCCGAGTGAGCGAGCTTCATCGCTACAGGGACATGCCCGCCGATGCACCTGATGCTGGATGCGGGGAAGCGGGCACACCGTCACCAGAGCACATCATGCATATGCAGATCGAGGTGGCGGGTCATGTGCTGATGGGGTCGGACGCCTCTGGGGAGGCGCCTCAGGGCTTTTCTCTGGCGCTTTCAGTGGACTCACGCGAAGAAGCCGAACGGCTTTGTTCCGGGCTTGCTGAAGGTGGAGAGATCATGTTGCCCCTGTCGGAAACCTTCTGGGCCGAGCGCTTTGCCCTGGTGAAGGATCGCTTCGGCGTCGCCTGGATGGTCATGTATGAAGGCGCACGTGGCGGCTGAATATCGGTGCGTCTTGATGCAGGGCGTCCAGCGGAGCCGGAGGATTCCCAGGCGGCGTTCGCAAGCAGGGGCAAGGAGCACGACAAGCGCTCAAGCATGGGCGGCGAATAGCGACAAGAGAAGGACGATGGGGGCAAGGATGGAATTTTCAAATGTCAGGGGGCCCTATATCAGCGAGCCCCAGATGCTGCCGGGCTTCGGTGAGAAGAGTGGTATCTACAAGGTCGCTGCCGCTGAGCCTCAATGGCTATCCCGACTGGGGCTTTCCAACGACAGCCAGGCCAATCAGGTCGACCACGGCGGGGTGGACCGCGCCCTGTGTCACTACTGCGCCGATCACTATCCCCGCTGGAGCGAGCGCTATCCCGACGCCGGTGTGGCGCTGGAGGCCGGCGTGCTGGGTGAGAATATTGCGAGCCAAGGGGCCGATGAGCGTGAGGTGCGTATCGGTGACGTCTATCGCATCGGCGAAGCGCTGGTGCAGGTGACCCAGCCCAGGCAACCCTGTGCCAAGGTCGATGCCCGTACCGGCCAGCCGGGACTGGCGCGGGCCTTTATGCAGGAGGCCCGGATGGGCTGGCTCTACCGCGTGCTGGAGGAAGGATGGATTGCTCCGGGGCCTGTCATCGAGGTGGTCGAGCGCGGTGATGAAAGGTGGAGCGTGGAGGCCTGCTGGCGGGTGCTGGAAGACCGCAGGGCGCCCCTGGATACCATGGCCGAATTGCACGGCGTCGAAGCCCTGGCGCAACACTGGAAGGACCAGCTGGTCCGGCGCATGGACTATTGGCGCGGGCGCGCCTGACGCCGAACCGATCGAGCCTGTCTTCTCTGCACCTGTCTCTCGTGTGCCGCTGTCCCCTCTGCCCCAGTCTCCTGGGCTGAAACGACAAGGCCCTGCTGTGTCGCAGCAGGGCCTTGTTGCAGGGGCTTGTCGCAGGGCCTTGTCGTGATCAACCGCAGCGGAGCATCAGATGTCGCTGTCGGCGGCCAGGTCGTTGGCCAGCGCCACTTCGGAGCCGGGCTTGGCGGTCTGAAGCGCGGCCAGGGTGGGGCCGGTTTCCTGCTGGAAGGAGGCCAGCGCCTGACCGGACAGGCTCTGGTTTTCCGGAAGGGCCACGCGCATCGCATTGACCTGATTGTTGTTGACCATGACCTCGTAGTGCAGGTGAGGTCCGGTGCTGCGACCGGTGTTACCCGACAGGGCGATCCGTTCGCCCATGGTCACGCGCTGTCCGGTGCTGACCAGCGGGCGCGACAGGTGCAGGTAGCGTGTCTTGTAGCCATTGTCGTGACGAATCACGATATAGCGACCCGCCGCCGGGTGGTTGCCGACCTTTTCCACGCGACCATTGGCCGGGGTCTCGATGCCGGTGCCGATCGGCATGGCGAAGTCTGTGCCCTTGTGCGGGCTGACGCGGCCGGTGATCGGATGGCGGCGGTTGAGGTTGAAGTTGGAGCTGATGCGGTAGCTGCCGGAGAACGGGTAGCGGTTGAAGGCCGGGTCGAGGCTCTGGCCTTCGGGGGTGTAGAAGTTGTTGTCCTCGGGATTGCGCACCAGCGTCAGGTCCATGCGCTCGCCGTCGTAGGACACCGCCAGCACGCGGGGGTCCAGGCGCTGGCCGTCGATGATGTCGGACTCGACCAGTACCCGGAAGCTGTCTCCGCGACGGGTGTCGCGGCGAAAGTCGAGCTTCTTCTCGAGCACCCGCGCCATCTCCGAGACTTCGGCACGGCTCAGGCCTGCGGCCTCGGCGGAGCGAGCGAAGCTGCCGCTCACGGTGCCGGCGTAAAGGCGTTGTGAGGCTTCGCCGGCACGCTCGATGGTCGCCACGTCAAAGCCTGAATCCTGGCGTTCGATCAGGTAGCCGTCGCGCACGTTCTTCATGATGCGCAGCGCCAGCAGTCGACCGTCCTCGCCAAGCTGATACTCGAAGGTGTTACCGACGCGCCAGCGGGTCAGCACGTTCTGGTCGGGCAGGTCCTCGAGCAGCGCCATGACCTCGCTGTAGCCCAGCCCCAGGGTCTTTTCGGCCATTTCGGCAAAGGTGTCGCCCTGCTGGACGCGATAGGTCTGCCAGGTCGGGACGAACGGCTCGTTGGCCGCAATCTCTTCCTCGAGCACGATCGGGCCTTCATCGAACAGTTCGAGCTCGTCTTCGCTGACATCCTCATAGGAAGTGGCGTCGCTGGCGACGTCCAGTGACTGCTGCTCCAGCAGCCCACTGGCCACGGTGCCAAGCACCACGGCGATATGCAGGGAGCCTTCGTCGAGCTTGAAGGCGGGCGGCTGCGGATTGCCGTCCAACGCAACTGGCGCCGCGGTGGATGAATCAGCGGCGCCAGGAAGCGTGCGAGAGGATTGTAAGGTAAGAGGAGGTAGTCCCGACGATGAACGCATGGCGTTCTCGAACTTGACGTCGGCGTGGGCCTCGTCGACGAAGTCGATGTCGACGATTTCGCTGGCCTTGAGCTGGGAAATCGGGATGTGCTGGCTGGTGGCATCCAGCGCCAGGTCGATGGCTTCGGCGACCTGGGTTCGCTCGAAGTTCAGCGATGGCAGTTCCGGCGAGGCAGACTCTCCTAGCGGAACCAGAACTGACTCCAGCGATTCATTGCCTCGCTGGACGTCTTCGTAGGTGGTGACAATCTTGTGGGCGCCCAGCACGGTGACCATGGTGGCAACGGGTAACAGCAGCAGCTTGTGCGTGCGGGGCAGCGAATGGAGGATTCGCATCATGGTAAAAGGGCCATAGAAAAATTGATGAAGGTAAATATATAGGCTATTGCACCATACCCCATGAAGTATGGTATGCCTAGACTGTATGGCCATACAGCGGATGGCGCATCGCCCGGTGGTTTATGTGACCGGGGGCGCCAGGAATGGATGAAGCTGTGACAAAACCTTGTTCGAACGCTGTTTATTAACTGTTCTTCATTGGACCCTTAGCGTTGAACAAATGCAACCCCCCGGTAAGTCGTAGTGCTTTCTACTCCCCCTGAAGGACGATAAGTCTCATTTTGTTGATATAAGTCCAATGACTGGCCTGGCACCGTAGAAGGCCCCGCGCGCTAGGGGCGTATCGTGACTTTCATCGATGGCAAGTCGTGCCATTGGCGCCGTCGGCTGGCATGCTCAATGGATATCGTCAAAAGGATTCAAGCATGTCGCGTGTCACGCTCGCACAGTGGCAGATGCTCGCCGCCGTGGTCGATCACGGTGGCTTTGCCAGGGCCGCCGAAGCCGTTCACAAGAGCCCTTCGACCCTCAACCATGCAGTGCACAAGCTGGAGGAGCAGTTGGGGGTCAAGGTGCTGGAGCCGGTGGGGCGCCAGGTTCGGCTTACCGAGGAAGGGGCCTTGCTGCTGCGCCGTGCCCGCCAGCTGCTGGAGAGCTCCGACGCGCTCGTGGATATCGCCGCTCGACTGCGGGAAGGCCTGGAGGCCGAGGTGGTGCTGAGCATCGACCAGATCTTTCCCTCGAACGTACTGGCCAAGGCGATGGAAGCTTTCTCCAGCGCTCTTCCGCAAGTCAGGCTGCAATTGCACGAGTCGGTACTCAATGGTGGTGTGGAAATGCTCGAGGATGGCCGAGCCGACCTGGTGGTGTCAGGGGTGACCACATCGGGCTACCTGGGCGAACCCCTGGTCAGCGTGCCTTTTATCGCGGTCGCTCACCCGGACCACCCTCTGCATGCCATGAGCAGGCCGCTGGACCTCAGGGATCTGGAGCACCATCGCCAGGTCGTGGTGAGGGACTCGTCGCAAAGGGCGTCGCGCGATTCGGGCTGGCTCAAGGCCGAGCAGCGCTGGACCGTCAGCCATATCGCCACCTCGGTAGAGATGCTCGAGCACGGGCTGGGGTTTGCCTGGTTGCCCAAGACCCGCATTCGCGACCAACTGGCCAGTGGCCGGCTCAAGCCATTGCCGCTGCAGGCCGGCGGTACGCGTGAGGTGCCCATCCAGCTGTATCATCGCGACGCCGACCGGGCGGGACCCGCCACCAGGGCCATGGCGGAGCATCTGCGCCAGGCTGTCCGGGACTGCAGTTGCTGAGGTCTGGGCACATCGGAGGCAATGGGTTCGAAAGAATCGAAAGGTTGGCGGCAAAATGTGCGCTTGTAGTCGATTCTTTCCACCGTATGCTGGGCTCTCCAAGGCGCTTCACGGGAGAGACCGTATGGGACTGTTAATCGATGGGGTCTGGCACGACCAGTGGTACGACACCGAGAGTACCGGCGGCGAGTTCGTGCGAGAGTCCGCCCAGTTGCGAGACTGGGTCAGCGCCGATGGCGCGCCGGGCCCCGATGGCCAGCCAGGCATCAAGGCCGAGGCGGGACGTTTTCACCTGTACGTGTGTCTGGCCTGTCCCTGGGCCCATCGCACCTTGATCATGCGCCGACTCAAGGGGCTTGACGCGCTGATCGACGTCTCCCACACCAGTCCGCTGATGGGCGACAAGGGCTGGAGCTACAACGAGGCCGAAGGCTCCAGTGGTGACTCGATCAACGGCGTGAGCTTTCATCATGAGCTCTACACCCTGACCGACCCTCACTACACCGGTCGGGTGACCGTCCCGGCGCTGTGGGACAAGCAGCGCAAGCGCATCGTCAACAACGAGTCGGCCGAACTGGTCAGAATGTTCAACTCGGCCTTCGACGAGCTGACCGGCAATCGTCTCGACTTCTATCCCGAGTTCCTGCGCCAGACCATCGACGAGATCAACGCCGACGTCTACGACAACATCAACAATGGTGTCTACAAGGCGGGCTTTGCCTCCGATCAGGCGGTTTACGAACGTCACGTCTCGGCGCTGTTCGCCTGTCTCGACAGGCTCGAGGCGAGGCTTGCCAATCATCGCTATCTGGCCGGAGCCTGGCTGACCGAGGCCGATATTCGTCTGTTCACCACCCTGGTGCGTTTCGATGCCGTCTACCATGGCCACTTCAAGTGCAACCTCTATCGCATCGAGGACTATCCCAATCTGTCGCACTACCTGCGCGAGCTCTACCAGTGGCCGGGTGTCGCCGAGACCGTGGACCTGGATCATATCCAGCGCCACTACTATATGAGCCACGACACCATCAATCCCAACGCCATCGTGCCGTTGGGGCCTGTGCTGAGACTGGATCGGGACCACGACAGAGAGCGTCTGGCCTCAGAAGGCGTCTACCAGGGCTGAGTCAGACGCTGGCGGAGAGGATCCGCTGGTGAGCCGTGGGTGGGGGAGGGGACCGGCTCGTGAGCCGGTCCGGGCGGCTCGATCAGCGTGCGTGCCTGGCCAGCCAGCGATCGAGGGCGTTGGCAAACTCCCGTCGATCACTGTCCGAGTAGCCCTTGGGGCCGCCGGTGTGCTCGCCGCTGGCACGCAGCGTCTCCATGAAGTCGCGCATCTGTACGCGTGCCTTGATGTTGTTGCGATCCAGGGTCTCGCCTCTGTTGGTCATTACCATGGCCCCCTTGTCCAGCGCCTCCAGTGCCAGCGGTAGATCGGCGGTGACCAGCAGGTCACCGGGTGCGATGCGGCTGACGATCTCGTTGTCGGCGGCGTCGAAGCCATGGCTCACCGCCATGGCCTTGACCCACTTCGAACTGGGCAACGGGATCTGGTGGTTGGCGACGAACCAGGTCTGGGTGGTGGTGCGTTCGGCGGCGCGGACGATGATGTCGCGAGCGACTCTGGGGCAGGCGTCGGCGTCGACCCATAGTTGGGGCATTGGTGTCTCCGGGGCAGAAAAAGGGGGCTCGATCATAAAAGGGCTGGTCAGAGCCATGAGTCGATGGTAGCATGCTCCCTCCTCGCATGTGTTGACCCCACCATCATGACGCAGCGACCTCCGACGCCCAAGCGGCCTCGAGAGTTCAAACAGATGCTGCAACGCGCAAGACGCGTTCGAATTGTGAAGATGGAGCACCCGACGTCGATCCCGACGCCCGCGGTGCAAACGGTCGCCACGATGGCTCCACGCAGTTGCGTGAGCCGATGCCAGGTGCGACCGGCGTCCCCGACTCCGAATGTTGACAACAGACTTGTTGACCTTGCTCTACCACGAGTAGAGCGACGTATTTCTGTTCGCCCCGAATACGGGCGCGTCAGGGACGCCAACCACGTTATTTTGCCGGTAACCCCGGCCTACCAAGGTGTGATTCATGACCTCGACGACTGTCGCTTCACCGTCTTTTGGTGATCTGGCCCTGCTGCCTGCCGTTCTCTCCGCCATCGAGACCCTGGGCTACGAGACTCCCTCGCCCATTCAGGCGCAGACCATTCCAGCCCTGCTGGAAGGCCGCGACATGCTGGGCCAGGCCCAGACCGGCACCGGCAAGACCGCTGCCTTCGCGCTCCCCATCTTGTCTCGTATTGAACTCGATCGGCGTGAGCCCCAGGTGCTGGTACTGGCACCGACCCGCGAGCTGGCTCAGCAGGTAGCCGTCTCCTTCAGCAAGTACGGCCAGAACCTCAAGGGTCTGGAAGTCGCCACCCTGTGCGGCGGCCAGGAATACCGTGAGCAGCTCAGCGCGCTGCGTCGTGGCGCCCAGGTAGTGGTCGGTACCCCCGGCCGCGTCATCGATCACCTGGATCGTGGCAGCCTCAAGCTTTCCGGCCTCAACGCTCTGGTGCTGGACGAAGCCGACGAGATGCTGCGCATGGGCTTCATCGACGACGTCAAGCGTGTTGTCGCCGATACCCCCGAGAACGCCCAGCGTGTGTTCTTCTCGGCGACCCTGCCCACCGAGATCGAGCGCATCGTCAATCGCTACCTGGTGGATCCGGTCAAGGTCGCCATCGAGGCGCGTACCACCACCGCCGAGAGCATCGAACAGCGCCTGGTGCGCGTCGATGGTGGCGCCAAGCTGGAAGCGCTGTCGCGCATCCTTGAAGTCGAGCCGGTGGACGCCGCCATCGTGTTCGTGCGCACCCGTGCCGCCTGTACCACTCTGATGGAGCAGCTGTCTGCGCGTGGCGTCAACGTCGCCAGCCTGTCCGGTGATCTGGACCAGAGCCTGCGCGAGCGCACCATCACTCGCCTCAAGCGCGCCAAGGTCGATGTGCTGATCGCCACCGACGTGGCCGCTCGTGGTCTCGACGTGCCGCGCATCACCCACGTCATCAACTATGACCTGCCCCAGGATGCCGAGGCTTACACCCACCGCATCGGCCGTACCGGCCGTGCCGGCCGCAACGGTGTGGCGATCACCTTCGCCGGCTTCCGTGAAGGCCGCAAGGTAGGTTGGCTCGAGCAGGCCACCGGCCAGAAGATGGCGGTCATGGAGCTGCCCGACGAGGCCGCCATTCGTGCCCACCGCGACAACGTCTTCCATCAGCGCGTGATCGCCTCCGTCACCAAGGGTGCCGAAGAGCAGCGTGCTCTGGTCGAGCGTCTGGTCGAGGAAGGCTACGATCCCATCGAGCTGGCCTGTGCCTTCTCCGCCATGGCGCGCGCCGACGAGGCACCCATCGGTCGCCTGCAGGCGCCGCGCAAGGAGCGCAATGACCGCGCCCCGCGTGACGGCAAGCCGCAGCGTCGCCGCGAGAGCCGTGGACCCAGCGAAGGCATGACCCGCTACCGCGTCTCCGTCGGCCACAAGGATGGCGTCAAGCCTGGCCAACTGGTCGGAGCCCTGGCCAACGAAGGTGGTATCGAAGGCGCCCGTATCGGCCGCATCGACATCCGTAACGGCTTCTCCACCGTGGAGCTGCCCAATGGTCTGCCGGCCAGCATCCTGGCCAAGATGGCACGTGCCCGTGTGGCCGGTCGTCCGCTGGAAATCAGCGAAGACCGTGGCGGTGATCGCGCTGAGCGTGGTGGCGAGCGCAGCGGCGAGCGTGCTCCCCGTCGTCGTCGCGATGACGAGGCGCCTGTGCGTCGCCAGTCGCGCGCCTGATCGAGGTGCCAGGGGCCTGAGCCGACAGCTGGTACAAGGCCCCTGTTGATCCGATGACGCATCGGATCACGACAAGGCAAGTTTCGTGAACGGGCCGGTGGATATCCACCGGCCCGTTTGCGTGTGCATGTTTCGCTGGCTTCCTGGGCGTTGGCTCCCGGGGATCGGGCCCGATGTTCATCCCATTCCCTTGCATGTCGACTTTCTCCCCGCCTGACCTACGTCAACCTCTGACCCGATGCTGCCGCTCCTGATGGTCGAAGCACGACATAATGTTGCAAAGTGTAACATCCAGGTGCGGTGACAGGGTCTCTCTTGTCCCGGCCGGGCTGAAGGCATGATTGCAATGGAGAGCGACGGGACATGGAACGGAAAACAGGCAAGGGATGGCTGCTTGGCGTCATGCTTTTTACCCTGGCAGGCAATGGATACGCCGCCACCGGCACCATCACGATATCCGGGAAGGTGCTTGCCACGACCTGTACGGTAAAGGTCAACAATGCGGGAACCGGGGATGGCACTGTGGTGCTTCCCACGGTCAGTGTCAGCGATTTGAAGAGCGGTGAGACGGCGGGTGACACCTCCTTCACCATCGACATGAACTGCTCCGCTGCCGTGGACAATGTGAAGCCGTACTTCGAGCCTACCAATGTCGATGCCGCCACCGGCTATCTGGTGAATACCGCAGGTACCGGCGGCGCCAAGAACGTCGAGATACAACTGCTCGACCATACCAACAAGGTGATCAATCTGATCGCCAATGATGCCACCGCGATGGATCTGGCCGACGACACCACGGCGACTCAACTTCGCTACACCGCGCGCTATTACGCCAGTGGCGCGGACGCCGTCGCGGGGACCGTCAGCACCTCAGCGGTGTATACCCTGAACTACCAATAGATCTCGCAGTCCGCCCGCACTGGCAGAAGTGCGCGGAGGTAGGGCGTCTGGCAAGGCTTCATAAAGGCTACAGAAAGGCATAGGGATCATGCGTGTACGGGAGTCGTGGGGAAGGGGAGTGGCGCTGTTGGCGCTGGTGGCGCTTTGCAGCCTTGTCAGTCGTGTCGATGCCAGTGTGGTGGTTTCGGGCACCCGGGTGATCTACCCCGCCGATGCCAGGGATGTGAGCGTCGCGCTGACCAATGCGGGCGATACGCCGTCGCTGGTGCAGGTGTGGATCGATCGTGGCGACCCGGACTCCACGCCGGAGAGTGTCGAGGTGCCGTTTCTGACGACACCGCCGGTGACACGCATCAATGCCCATGGAGGACAGGCGATTCGGATCGCCTATCTGGGCGAGGTGGCGCCTGTCGATCGCGAGTCTGTCTACTGGTTGAACGTGCTGGAGGTGCCCGCCACCCAGGCGGCGCCGGACCGAAACGTGCTGCAGCTGGCATACCGCACCCGCATCAAGCTGTTCTATCGACCCGTCGGGCTTGCCGCTTCCCCCGAGCAGGCCGCCGAGCAGCTTCACTGGGAGCTTGAGCGGGGGCCAGGCCGCTGGACGCTGGTGGCCCGTAATGAGAGCCCCTACAGTGTGTCGCTTCGTCGGGTCGGGCTAGGCAACGAAGAGCACCAGGTCACGGCTCGTGGCAGCCTGATCCCGGCCCAGAGCTCCCGCCGTTTCGGCATCGAACCGCTGGCAACCTCCCAGGGTTTCTTCGATTGGATCAATGACTACGGGGTGACGCAGCGGCGCCGATTCGAGCTGTGAAACGTCTGTCTGGCACAGCAGCCGGCAAGGTTCGAGGCTTGCGGCGGCACGGAGGCCTGTCTGTGCTCATTGCGCTGGGGCTGTCCCTCGTCACCGACGCCGGTCTGTCCGCCCGGGCCGACGACGGTAGCAGGGTGACCGGCGGTGCGTCCGAGCGCCGGGTCGAGTACGCCTTCAACGCCAAGCTGCTGAAAGGATCACTCCAGGGCATGGACCTGACCCGCTTCGAGCAGGGTATGACGGTCCCCCCTGGTCGCTATGAACTCGACGTTCTGGTCAATGGCCAGGCGTTCGGTCGCGAGACGGTGACGATCGGTGAGGACCCGGAAGGGACGCGTCTGTGTCTGTCGCTTGATGCGATAAAGCGCCTGCCGCTGAAGCCCGCGGCAGGGGGAGGCGACTCAGGCCGCGAGTGCGTCGATCTGGCCGCTCGCTATCCCTACGTCGATAGCTCGACCGACTCGGCGAACATGCGACTTGAACTGAGCGTGCCCCAGGCCTATCTGCGGCATCGCGTCAGGGGAAAGGTGCCGGCCGAGGCGTGGCAGGACGGCATCAATGGCGCCTTTGTTCGCTACAACAGCAATGCCTTCCGTGGCGAGCGCGACGGGCAGGAGTCCCGTGAGGACTATCGACTCGGGATCAACGCCGGGGTGAACCTCGGCGGTTGGCAGCTTCGTCACAATGCCAGTCTCGATGACGCCAGTGGCGAGACCGCCCACTATCATGTCACCAACACCTACCTGCGCCACGACGTGACGCCCTGGCAGGCCGACCTGGTCATCGGCGAGTATCAGACCTCCGGGATGGGATTCGAGTCGATACCCTTCACCGGCGTCCAGCTCGCCAGCGACGATGCCATGCTGCCTCCTTCCCGGCGGGGCTACGCCCCGGTAGTGCGAGGCACCGCTCGCACCAACGCCAGGGTGACGGTCCGTCAGGGGGAGGACGTCATCTACGAGACCAGCGTGACGCCCGGCCCCTTTGCCATCGACGACCTTTACGCCACCAATGTGGCTGACGACCTTGAGGTCACCATTACCGAAGCCGACGGCAGCGAGCGCGCCTTCGTGCTGCCCTATACCTCGGTGGCACAGTTGCTGCGACCCGGCGCCCATCGCTTCCACCTGACCCTGGGGGAGTATCGGGATGACGGCCTCGTCGACCTGCCCCGGTTCGTTCAGGCCGAATACCGACGCGGGGTCAGCAATCGGCTGACGCTATACTCCGGCGCCATCCTGGCCGAGGACTATATGGCGGGGCTTGCCGGTGGCGCCGTGTCGACCCTGTTGGGCGCCTTCGCGCTGGATGCCACCATGACCCGGGCGAATCACCTGGAGGCGCTGAGCGGTGAGCCGGAGAGCCCGCGTGGCGAGAGCTTTCGTGTGAGCTACAACACCCGTTTTGATCCCACCGACACCGAGCTGTCGGTGGTCAACTACCGTTTTTCCAGTCAGCACTATCTGAGCCTTTCGGACGTTGCGCTGCTGCGCGATGATGCAACGACATCCTCACCACGGGACCGTGAACGCCAACGTCTCGAGGTCAATCTGACCCAGACCCTGGCCGGCGGCACCAGGCTTTTTGCCTCTGGCATCAGCGCCGACTACTGGGATCGCGAGGACGCGACCACCTATCAGGTCGGTGTCAGTCGTGGCTTCTCCTGGGGCACCCTGAGCGCCACCGCAGGCCGTAGCGAGACCGAAGGCGACTACACCAACGAGTTCTACCTCAATCTCAGCCTTCCGCTGGGAGGCCACCTGCAACTGACCTCCAATCTGGCCCATCGGGGCGATCATCGCTCGGGCCAGTTGAACCTCAGCGGCGACAGCGGCGCGCTGAACTATGGTGTCTACGTCAATCACAGCCGTGATGACCGGTCGCACGATTCAAGCTATGGCGGCAACCTGGGGATGGACACCTCCAGGGTACGTCTTGGCCTCAACCTCAGCGCCGGAGATGACTACCGCAGCTACAGCGCCAGCGCCGATGGCACCGCCATTGCCTATGCGGGTGGCCTGGTGCTGACACGGGATCAAGGCGAGACCATGGCGGTCATCGAGGCGCCGGGCGCCAAGGGCGCGGCGATTTCTCAACATGACCAGGTGTTGCTGGACGGGCGAGGCAAGGGGGCGATCAGCGGACTGACACCTTACCGCTACAACCGGGTGGCGCTGGATCCCTCCGGCATGACCGATGGCGTCGAGATCAAGGGCAATGCCAGGCGAGTAGCGCCTCGCCGAGGCGCTATCGTCAGGCTGACCTACGACACCCTGGTGGGGGCGCCGACCCTGGTGCGGGTGACCACGCCGGCGCCTTTCGGCGCGCAGTTGATCGACGCCGATGGAGACGTGCTGGCGGTGCTGGGTCAGGGGCGCATGGCAGTGGTCAGGGGAATCGATGCACACCGCGGCTATCAGCTTCGCTGGGGGCCGAGCCCGCGGGAGCGCTGCCGCCTGACACTGGAGCCGCAACGCGAGGCAACGCCGCACCAGGGTGCCGCGCCGCGTATCGCCCAGCGCCAGGCGACCTGCTTGCCTGGAGATGTCTCGTCTGGCTAGCTTCGCCGATCGAACAGGGTCAGGGCGAAGGCGTCCAGCAGGCTGCTGGCCTCGGGGGTCTCGACCACAGACCGCTCGAGTGCCTCGACGTCCTCGTCCTGAGCGACAAGAATATCGCGCTGGTGTGCCAGGTAGGCTGCGGTCACCTGGACGGTGAATTCCGGGTGGAACTGCACGCTGTACTGGGCAGGGCCATAGCGCAGGGCCTGGTTGGGGTCATGGTCGTTGGCCGCCAGGACCGTGGCGGTCTCGGGGCGTGACAGGGCGCTCTGGGCGTGGGTCAGCTGGGCGGCGAAAGCATCGGGCAGCGCACCGAACAGCGGGTCCCCGCGACCGGCCTCGGTCAGCGTGAGGGTACGCGAGCCGCATTCTCGCCCCCGGGGGTGGTAGCCGGCGCTGCCGCCGAAGGCTTCGGCCATCAGCTGGTGGCCATAGCACACGCCAAACAGTGGCAGGCCGTGGTCGAGTGCCTCCCTCAGCCAGGGTTTCAGCGCTTCGCTCCAGGCTTCCCGGTCGGACACCATGGCGTGGGACCCGGTCACCATCACCCCGTCCTGATCAGAGATTGCCGGCAGCGGCTGGCGGCGAACGTCGATCACCTCGATGACGCCGCCACGACGACGAAAGCCGTCGAGACGTGCGCTGAACAGGTCCTCGAAGTCGCCGTGCTCGGCGACGACATCGGCGAAGCTGTCGCCGGTCTTGAAGATGGCAAGGCGAGGCGGCTCAACAGGCCTCGCCGGGCTTGAAGCAGTGTGGGTCACGGTCTTGGCTCGAAAAGGGGAATCCAGGGGCGCTTGCAGGTGTAGATTCAGCCGCGCGTGAGGCGATCACCGAGGGCGACCATGAAGCGGCTGCCGGCGTCGAGCTGTTCGCGCTCGATGTATTCGTCGGGCTGGTGGGCCTGGCTGATGCTGCCGGGGCCGCAGATTACCGTGGGCAGGCCGGCGAGCTGGAACTGACCGGCCTCGGTGGCGTAGGCCACGGCGGCACCGTCGGGGCTGTCTCCGAGCAGTTCGCGGCACAGGCCCAGCGCCTCGCTGTTGTCACGATCGGCCAGGGCCGGCACGGTGGTGTTGAGCGCCTCGGTGGTGATCGAGGCCTCGGGGGCGCGCTGGCGCATGCGGGCTTCGAGTTCGCGGGCGGTGGCCTCGACCCGGGCCAGCAGCTCCTTGGCGTCATCGGTGGGCAGGTGGCGAATTTCCCATTCGAAGCTGCAGCGCCTGGCCATGATGTTGATGGCGGTGCCACCCTCGATCTTGCCCACGTGCAGGCTCGAGTGGATCACGCTGAAGGCCTCGTCGACCCGACCCTCTTCCTTGAGCTCCGCCATCACGTCCTCGATGCGGGTGACCAGGCGGGCGGCGACGTGGATCGCCGAGACCCCTTGATACACCTGGCTCGAGTGGGCTTCGCGTCCGATCACCGTGGTACGGAAGTTGCTGGCCCCCTTGTGGGCCACCACCGGCTCCATCAGGGTCGGCTCGCCGACCACCACGGCGGCAGGGCGGGGGTGTTCGGCCATCAGCGTCTCGATCATGCGCGGGGCGCCGACGCAGCCGATTTCCTCGTCGTAGGACAGCGCCAGCCAGATCGGCACCTCAAGCTCCAGTTCGCTCCAGCGCGGTACTTCGGCCAGGGCGCAGGCGATGAAGCCTTTCATGTCACAGGTGCCGCGACCGTACAGGCGCCCGGCATTGTCGCCCTCGCCGGCGGTCAGGGTGAAGGGATCGCTGGTCCATGGCTGGCCCACCACCGGCACCACGTCGGTATGGCCCGAGAGCACCACACCGCCCTCGACCGCCGGGCCGATGCGCGCCAGCAGATTGGCCCTGGAACCGTCGTCGCTCTCGACCCGCCAGTGATCGACGCCGTAGCGGTCGAGCCACTCTTCGACGAAGGCGATCAATTCCAGGTTGGAATCCCGAGACACGGTGGCAAAGCCCACCAGGGTCTTGAGCAGGTCGTGTGCGGTCATGAAGGCTCCGTCGACTGAGGTCACAAGGAGCGTCAATGTACCATGGCCAGGCGACGCGCCCCAGCGTATCGCCCCGGGTTACCGCCCGAGCACGCCGCTCTCCCGGATCGCCCAAGACTGGTCCGCCCAAGACAGGAACCGCCCAAGACTGGTTCGCCCAAGACTGGGTCGCCCAACAGCGACGTGCGGGGCGGACCGGGTTCAGTCGGACAGCGCGACCCGACTCTCGCCATTGCCGGCGGGATGCACCTGGATCTGCACCGGAATGCGCTCATGCATCTCCTGGACGTGGGAGATGACCCCGACCCGTCGGCCCTGGGCCTGGAGGCCGTCGAGGGCGTCCATGGCCAGCGCCAGCGACTGGGGGTCGAGGCTGCCGAAGCCTTCGTCGATGAACAGCGACTCGATGGCCAGCTCCCCCGAGGCCAGCGAAGCGAGCCCGAGCGCCATGGCCAGTGACACCAGAAAGGTCTCGCCGCCGGATAGCGAGTGCACCGAGCGACGCTCGTCGGCGACGTCCTGATCGATCACCAGGAGCCCCAGCGGGCTGCCCCCTCTCACCAGACGGTAGCGCCGGCTGAGGCCCGCCAGGTGGACATTGGCCTCGTCGATCAGGCGCTCCAGGTTCCAGGCCTGGGCGATGCGCCGGAAGGTCTTGCCGTCGGTGGCGCCGATCAGCTCGGCGATGCGGCCCCAGCGATGATGCTCGGCCCTGGCCCTTTCCAGGGCCTCGAGGCCGTCACGTTGGCGCTGCCGGCGTCGATCATCGTCGCGCACGGCGTGCAGGGCGCCATCGCGGCGTTGCTGGGCGGCCTCCAGCCGCGGCCGGTTGGCCTCACGTCTGGCGTCGAGGTCGGCCTGGCGTGCATCCAGCTGGCGTTGGGTGGCCTCGTCGAGCAGTGTCTGCGGGTCCTGCTCCGGCAGATGGCGGGTCCGCCAGGCGCGCCAGCCCTGGCGACGCTCGTCGCGACTGGTGCGGGCGGTCTGGCAGGCCTCGCGGGCGCCGTCCAGTCGGGCGCGCAGGGCCTTGAGCGCATCATCGGCCTGGTCGAGCAGCCGCTCCAGGTCGCCATCGGTGATGTCCGGGTGCTCGTTGCGCCAGCGTTCCAGTTCGGCGTCCAGGCGGGTCTTTTCGTCCTCCAGCACCGCCAGCGCCTTGCCCTCGTGCTCGATCCTCTGGGTCAGGCTCAGCACCTGACGCTGGGCCTGGTCATGGGCCTGGCGGGCCTGCTCGTGGTCCTGACGTGCCTGGCGGACCTGGGCTTCGAGGCGCTCGAGCCAGGCATCTGCCGAGCGGTCATCGCCGAGCGCCTCGGCCAGACGTCGTCTGTGCTCGTCGATGCTGCGGGTCAGTTCGGGACGCTGATCGTCGAGCCGCTTGAGTTCCTCGTCGAAGGTGGTGGCGCGCAAGGCAAGCGCCTGACGCTCTCGCTCGTCTTCCTCGATGGCCTCTGCCAGCGGGGCAAGCTGGCGTTCGGCGTCGTCCAGTGCCTGGAGGCGCTCGCGAGCCTGTTGCTGGCGCTGGCGGGCCTTTTCGCTGTGCTCGGTAAGCCAGGCTTGGCGGGCGTCGGCGTCGAGGGCGCGCCACTGCTCGGCGAGCGCCGGGTCGTCGAGCCTGGCCTGGGCTTCTTCGAGACCGGCCTGGGCCTCGTTTCTTCGAGGTTCAAGCGCGAGCAGGCTGGTCTCGGCCTGTTCGACGCTGGCCTTCAGCGCCTGAAAGCGCCCGAACAGGGCGTCACGCTGCTCGCGCAGCTCGCCGAGTCGGCTTTCGGACTCGGCGAGCTGATCATCCTCCAGTGCGATCTGGGCGGCGAGCTGGGTGGCCTCCGGGGTGGCGGGGGGCGAGTCGCGCCAGGGGTGCTCGTGACTGCCGCACACCGGACAGGCGGAGTCCGGTTCCAGGGTGGCGCGCATGTCGGCGACGCTGTCGCTTCGGGTGGCGCGGGCGCGCTGTATAAAGCGCGTGAGCTGCTCGTGCTCCGCCGTGGCGTGGTCCAGGCGCGCCCGCGCCTGCTTGCCTTGGTCCAGCAGTTCGTCGCGCTGTGCGCTGTCGCGGCGGCGCTCGGCGTCGAGCCGGCGCTGTTGCTCATCGAGCTGGCGCAGCAGACGCCAGCGCTGCTCCAGTTCGGACAGCGCCAGCAGACGATGGCCGGCGTCCTCGAGGTGTTGCTGGGCCTCGGCCCTGGCCGTTGCAACCTGCTGATGCTGGCCAAGATGGCGTGACAGGGTGCGGGTGGCGGCGTCGCGCTGCTCCAGATGGCGGCGATGGCGCTCTGCCAGCGCTCGCTGCTGCCCGTCGAGATCCTCGCGCTGGCGCTTGCGCTTCTGGTGTTCGTCCTCCAGCTGTCGATGCTGTTGCTCGCGGCCCTTGAGTTCGCTGGCAATTTCACGGGCCTGGGCGATGGCGGGCCGGGCCTGCTCGAGCGCCTGCTCGCTGTCCTCCAGGGTCTGGCGGCGACGGCTGGTTTGCTGGTGCTGTTGTTCCAGGGCGGTGCGTGCCTGGGCCAGGGCTGACTTGGCTTCATCGAGCTGCTGGCGCTGGTCCGGCAACTGTCGAGAAAGGCTACGCTGGCGCAGCAACTGGGGGCGCCAGGGTGCGACGCGCTCGAGCATCTCGCACTCACGGCGCTGCTCGCTCAGTGCCTCCCATCGGGCCTCTGCCTCGACCAGGCTGGCGTCGGCTTGTTCGCAGCGCTGGCGCCACTGGGCGTCCTGGGCGAGCCACTGGGCCTCTTCGTCCAGCGCCTTCATCTGTCGCTGGCAGGTGTCCAGCTCGCCTCCGGCCTCGGCGAGTTCCTGCTCCATGGCCTGGCGTGCGCTGTCGTCGCTGGGCGCGGCCTCGGCGAGCAGCGCCTGCTGGCGGGCCACCGCGTCGCGGGCCTCCTTGGCCCGGGCGTAGCTTTCGACCGAGATGCGCGAGTATTCCTGGGTGTTGGTGAGCTTCTCGAGCAGGTCCGAGCGGGCGTTGTCGTCGGCCTTGAGAAATGCCGCGAACTCGCTCTGGGCCAGCAGCACGGCGCGGGTGAACTGCTCGAACGATAGCCCCAGGCGCTCGGGGATCAGCTCGGCGAATTCGCGCTTCTGGGCGGTCAACAGGCGTTCGTCGTCCAGGTCGGTCAACGATTGCTCCACCGCCTGCAGCTTGCCGTCGGCCTTGTCCCGGGCGCGCCGCACGGCCCATCGCGCGCGGTAACGGCGAGCGTCGCGGCCGATGAAGTCGACCTCAGCGTAGCCGCTGGCGGCGCCGCGCCTCAGCAGGCTGCGGGGGTCGGCGGTGGCGATCCGCGAGCCGTCCAGGTCCTCCAGATGGGAGTCGCGCCCCGGGGCGTTGCGAAGCCTCGGCGTATTGCCGAACAGCGCAAGACACAGGGCGTCGAGCAGGGTGCTCTTGCCGGCGCCGGTGGGGCCGGTGATGGCGAACAGGCCGGCATCGGCCAGTGGCGCCGCGGTAAAGTCCAGCTCGACCGGACCGGGCAGGGAGGCCAGTTGGGACAGGCGCAGGGCGAGAATCTTCATGGCTGCGTGCCCCCTTCGGTGGTGTGCTGGACTTGCGCATCCGCGCTCTGGTCGTCGGCATCCGCGTCCTGAACGCGCTGGCACAACCAGTCGAAGTCGGCGATCACGCTGTCGTCCGGCGCCTCGCCCCAGCGCTCTTTCCAGGTGCGCGAAAACAGCTCACGGGGTCCAATGTCCTCAAGGCGCTCGCCACGTCCGGGTGCCTGTGACTCAGTGACCGGCAGCTCGCGCTTCAGTCGCAGCAGGCGTACCGCCCGGTCGCCCAGCGCCTGCTCGATGCGCGAGCGCAACTCCGGCATCGGGGCGTCCAGACGCACGTTGATCTCGAGCCAGTCCCAGCGCTCGACCGGGCCGGCCCCGTCGCGGGCCGGCAACGTCTCGATCGCGCCCAGGATCTCTTCCAGCGGAGCAGGTCCGAGGCGACGCATGGCCACCGCCCGCGGCACGCTGATGGGCTCGACATGGGCAAGGGCGCCATCGGCGAAGTCCGCCATCAGCACCTGGTGGGGGTAGTCGACCTCGCTGAAGTCCAGCGGCAGCGGGCTGCCGCTGTAGCGTATGCGTTCGTCGCCAACCCGCTGGGCGCGGTGCAGGTGCCCCAGGGCGACGTAGTCGATGTCCTCGGGAAACAGCGAGGCCGACAGCGATTCCTCGCCGCCGATGACGATAGGGCGTTCGCTGGCCTCGGAGACGGCGGCGCCACGCAGGTGGGCGTGGCTCATGGCGATCAGCGCCTGGCCAGGCTCGCGCTTTTCCCGGGCCGCCGCGATCAGTTCGCGATGGACCCGCTCGACGCTGGCCACATAGTCGTCGCCGGCGTTCGTCTCTTCTCCTGCTGCACCCGCCGCTTGTCTGCTCTGCCGGCCACGACCGGTGATCTCCGCCGGACGCAGGAAGGGCAGCGCCAGGCACCAGGCGCGGACCTCACCCTTGGCATCGCTCAAGGGCACCAGCAGGCGATCGCTGTCCAGCGCGCCGTCATCGACGAAGCGCACCCGGCCAAGGGCATGGGTGCGCAGGTGCTGCATCAGCGGGGCGGGCAGCTCGATGCGGCTGCCGCTGTCGTGATTGCCGGCGATCAGCGCAATGGTCAGGTCGGGACAGCTCTGGTGGACCCTGACGATAAAGTCATAGAGCAGCTCCTGGGCGCGCAGCGACGGATTGACCACATCGAAGACGTCGCCGGCGACCAGCAGCGCGTCCACCTGGCGTTCGGCGAGGATGTCGACCAGCCAGTCGAGGAAGGCGCGATGTTCCTCGTGACGTTCCTGGCCGTGAAAGCTCTGGCCCAGATGCCAGTCTGCGGTGTGGATGATCCTCATCCGTCCTCCCTGATGGAGCGCCAGGCCCTGCGGCCGGCAGCTTGTTGATCCCCGTGACTGGCGCGTAGTCTACCGCGAGCGGGTGGTGTCTTCAGCCACCGCAGGTCATCAACAGGGAGGTGACATGACCCAGCACCCCAGGACACGAGAGACTGCGCTGCACGACTGGGACCTGGCACCGAAGGAGGCCATCGCCTTGCAGCGTACCCTGGCAGGACGCCTGATACGCGAGGACGCCCTCGGTGAAGTGGAACACATTGCCGGAGTGGATATCGGCTTCGAAGATGGAGGCGACACCACCCGCGCCGCGGTGGTGGTGCTGTCCTGGCCGGGGCTTGCGCCGATCGAGCAGGTGGTGGCGCGTCAGCCGACGCGCATGCCCTACGTGCCGGGGCTCCTGTCCTTTCGTGAGATACCGGCGGCCCTGGCGGCCTTCGAACGACTCGACAGCCGCGTGGATCTGGTCATGGTGGATGGCCACGGCATCGCCCATCCCCGGCGCCTCGGGGTGGCGGCGCACCTTGGACTGTGGCTGGATCTGCCCACCCTGGGCGTGGCCAAGAAACGCCTGACCGGGCGCCATGGCGAGGTCCCCGAGGGGCGTGCGGAAAGTACCGACCTGATGGACGGCGACGAGCGCATCGGGGTCGTGCTACGCTCGCGCGCCGGCGTCAAGCCGGTGTTCGTGTCGCCGGGCCACCGGCTGTCGGTGGATTCGGCCAGGGCCTGGGCGGTGGCCTGCCTCGGCCGCTACAAGTTGCCCGAACCCACAAGGCTGGCCGACAGGCTGGCGTCACGGCGCTGAGCCGGCCTTCACTCAAGCATCCGAGAACTCGCCATGTCCGACACAGAGGTATCACCCGGCGTTGCGGCCACCGCAGCCTGGGTCGAGGAATTCGTGGTTGGCCTCAACGTCTGCCCCTTCGCCGGGCGTGAGGTCACACGCGGATCGATTCGCTATATCGAGGTCGACGGGCGCAGGCTCGAGGACGCCCTGGTGGCGCTGATGGAGGCCTGCCACCACCTCGAGACGACACCCGAGGTGGAGACCAGTCTGCTGGTGTTCACCCGAGGGCTTGCCGACTTCGACGACTATCTCGACGCCCTGGCCATGGCCGAGGCATTGCTCGCCGACCGTGGCTACGAGGGCGTCTTCCAGCTGGCGAGCTTCCACCCTGACTATGTCTTCGACGGCGTGGAGGATGATGATCCGGCCAACTTCACCAATCGTTCTCCCTGGCCGGTCTGGCATCTGCTGCGTGAAGAGGGTCTGGAAAGGGCGCTGGCCCACTATCCCTACCCCGAGGCTATCCCCGAGCGTAATATCGAAAGGTTGAGGGAGATCGGCAGCGACAGTCTGGCCGAGCAACTGGCCGAGTTGAAAGCACGCTTTCGCTGAGTCGAAGGCGAACTCCCGTGTCTCGTCGAGCCCGGCCCGGCTAGACGATGTCCAGCGGCACCTTGCGCTGGGGCGCCGGATACAGGGCGTCGAGTCGCGCAAGTGTTGCCGCGTCCAGGGTTACCTCCAGCGCCCTGGCGTTGTCGTCGACGTGCTCGGGGGAGGCGGCCTTGGGAATCGCGATGACCTCGTGCTGGCCCTCGACCGGTCGGATGGCCCAGGCCAGCAGCAGTTGCGCCGGGGTCAGGCCGAGGTCCGCGGCGAGCTCACCAAGTTGCGGGTCGGCCAGGGGATCTGCGCCGACGGCGCCGGCCTGGGCCAGCGGACAGTAAGCCATCAGCGGCATCCGTTGCCGGCGTTGCCATGGCCTCAGGGCGACCTCGATTCCCCGCGACGCCAGATGGTAGAGGACCTGGTTGACCGCGCAGTCGCCGCCACCGGGCAGGCGAGCCAGCGTCTGCATATCGTCTACGTCGAAGTTCGACACACCGAAGCGACGAATCTTGCCGGCAGCGACCAGGCGATCGAAGGCCTCCAGCGTTTCGTCCAGTGGGATGCTCCCCGGCCAGTGCAGCAGGTACAGATCCAGGTAATCGGTGCCCAGGCGCTCAAGACTCGCTTCGCAGGCGGCGATGGCGCTGTCGCGACCGGCGTTCCAGGGGTAGACCTTGGAGACCACAAACGCCTGGTCGCGGCGACCCTGGATGGCCTCGCCGACCAGGCGTTCGGCGGCACCGTCGCCGTACATTTCGGCGCTGTCGATCAGCCGCAGACCTCGCTCCAGCCCACGTTGCAGGGCGGCGATTTCCTGTCGCCGGGGCGCACGCCCTTCACCCATGTACCAGGTGCCCTGGCCCAGGGCAGGCAGGGCCTCGGCGGTGCTTCCGGTTTCCAGCAGAACCTTGGCAGTCGTCATGTCGCACACCTTTGCGGAATAGTTTTCCAGAGATGCGATCGACTATCGCAGCCATGACCGTCGGCGCGCAAGACGAGGCTGGACAGACCTCGGTACAAGATGCATGGTGAAGTCATCAGTTGTCCCGCCAGGGATGATTGGCCCCGCAGGTACCGCCCATCGATGGGAGGTGGCGGGGCGAGCGCCTCAGGAAGAGGCGCCACCGTAGTGTGTTTACCAGCCCGTGTATCTCAACTGGAAGGAGTCGTCATGAGTATCACCAACACCGCATCCGCGCAGTGGAAGGGCAGTCTCAAGCAGGGCAAGGGCGTTGTGTCCACCAACAGCGACGCGCTCAGCGATGTTCCCTATGACTTCAAGCAGCGCTTCGAAGGCCAGGCCGGGACCAATCCGGAAGAGCTGATCGGTGCGGCCCACGCCAGCTGCTATTCCATGGCACTGTCGATGATTCTGGGCGAGTCCGACCTTGAAGCCGACAGCATCGACACCAGCGCCGAGGTGACCCTCGATGAGGTCGACGGTGGCTTCGCCGTGACCAAGGTGCATCTGACCACTCGCGCCAGCATCCCCGGCGCCGACGAGTCGGTGTTCCAGGAGGCCGCCGAGAAGGCCAAGGCCGGCTGCCCGATCTCCAAGCTGTTGAACGCCGAGATCAGCCTGGACGCCAAGCTGGCCTGATCCGGCCGGGTCGCGTCAGCGACGTCGTTGCCACGATGTTGTTGCCACATGGAAAAGCCCGCCGATTGGCGGGCTTTTTCGCGCAGCTGCATTGACCCTCGAAGGCTCGTGCTCAGGAGGCGCTTTGCGTGGGACGTTCGGCGCGGGGTTCCGGTGGCACCTGGCGCTCGGCGTGGGGCTTTCTCGCCGCGTCGACCAGAGCGCGGATGAGTCGTTGCTGGGGGCGATTGAAGATCAGGAATTCCGGGTGCCACTGAACCCCCAGCAGGAAGTCGTGCTCACGGGACTCGATCCCCTGAACCAGGCCGTCCCGGTCACGTGCCACGATATCGACACCGCGACCGGTGTGTTCCACCGCCTGGTGATGAAGGCTGTTGATGCGACACCAGCTGACCCGCAGCAGCTGATGTAGTCGGCTACCCTCGACGATGTCAACGGTCTTGCGTGGCAGCACGGTGCGCCGGCGCTTGAGCCCTTCGTGGGTGGTGTAGATGTCGCTGTCCAGGGTGCCACCCAGGTGGACGTTGATCAGTTGCGAGCCGCGGCAGATACCGAGTACCGGTGTATTGCGCGGGATCTCGCGGGCCAGCAGCTCGAGTTCCAGTTCGTCACGTTCTGGATCGACGCGCACGTCGAGCTGCATCTCGCCGCCGTACAGATGCGCCTGGATGTCATCACCTCCGCCGACGATCAGGCCATCGAGCCGGTCCGGTCGTGGCCGCGACGGCGATAGCCTGAGCGGTTTGCCTCCATGGCGCCACACCGCGAACCAGTCGAAGCACCAGGCCAGCAGGCTCTTGTGGTCGGAGGTGGAAATACCGATCACCGGGCGTTCAGCCATCCTTGGAGTCTCCCTTGAGCTTGTGCTTTATCTTTTGCCACAGCGAGCTGTCGAGGTGACGGGCTCGATACTCCGCCATACGCTCATGCAAGGTCTCGGGCGCGCAGGCCAGGCGTTCGACCTCGAGCCAGCGGTTCCATTCGGTCACCGCGCCCCAGTCGGCTTCGGAAAGCTGAGCGTTGGGCAGACGGTAGTGAAAGGTGGGTCGCGGCTGGACAAGTTCCTTGCGAAACAGCTCGTGGGGATGGTCGGGCCTCAGGTGGGCGAACAACGGCAGCATGTCCAGATCGCGGTTGCGAGTGTCGTTGTCGGCCAGATAGTCATCGATCAACTGGTCGATATCGGGAGCATAGTCCTCGTCGAACAGCTTGAGGCAGTAGCGTTTGTGGAAGGGATTGGCGTGGGGCAGCACCTCCCGGGTGATATCGACCCGGATCTGTTCGCGCAGCCAGTCGGCGGACAGCAGGTAGGCGCGCAGATAGCGCAGGATGTCCTCGGCCTCGAGGCTCGGGAGCTCCGGATTCAGATGCAGACCGAAACCGTACATCAGGCTGGCCTCGGTGCCCTTGGCGCCGTGCTCGCGGAGTCCGTCGAACAGCGTGTCCAGCTTGTCGAGCTCATCCCAGGGGACCGGGGGGCAGACGACCTCCGTCGGCACCAGGCCGGTGACCATGTCGCCAAGCAGCTCGCGAGAGCGACGATCGAGGTCGCGGCGCATGCGATCCCAGTCGTCGCCGGGCGTCTTGGCCGCGTCCTCGGGGGATTCGGGGTGGACGTACTGAGAGTCCAGTTCGATCTTGAAGTCGCCCCACTGGGTGTCGCTGACCTTCATCCGGTGGGCGCTCTGGACCTCGATACGACCGTCGAACAGGGACTGGACCATCTCTGCAGTGGCCATGGGGTCCAGGCCGGCGAACTCGATTTCCACTCCCACCTTGCGGATGTCTCCGTCGGCGGTGGTGGGCTCGGGTGGCGCTTGAGCTTTCATGGCGGCATCCTGATAAGGCATTAGTGGGACGTTACTTCGCAGACTACCATAGGCGGTCACTTTTCATCGGCGGCGGCGCCGAGTCCTCACCGGCAGGGAGCACGAATGTTGCTGCATAGAAGTAAAATAGTTCACATATTTCAATGGTTTGTGCTTCTCTTTCTAATTGGGGCATGTATTTTGCCCGTTCAGGCGTCGGCCCAGGGCCTGGCGCTGGAGGCCCTGGCCGGGGGCGGTGAACAGGCCCCCCAGGAAGCTTCCTCCGAAGAGCTGCAGCGATCCCTGGATACCCTGATCCAGACGCTGGAAAGCGACCAGAGCCGTCAGGAGTTGCTCGATAGCCTCAGGTCACTGCGCGACGCGGGCCAGGCCGCAGCGGAAACCGGCACCGGTTCCCAGGGACTGCTGGGGGCGCTTGCCGACACCTTCACCGAGCTTGGCGAGCAGGCCGAAGGGGCCGGGTCGCCCATGGCCCAGTGGCGCGCCAAGCTGGCGGAGGGCTGGCGCGATATCAATGGCCTGATCGCCGACACCAGCCATAGCGAGCTGGCCCAGTTCGCCGTGGAGTTCAGCATCCTGCTGACGATCTGGGGTGGCATGGTGATCATCCTGGTGGCGCTGGGGCGTCTGATCGGATCCCGCCGGGGCTGGCCGATGGACCTGCCGAGAGAGCCCAAGGCGTGGCTGCTGGCGGCTCACTTTCTGCGCCGCATGCTGCCCTGGGCGCTGGCCTTTCTGGCGGTGCTGGGGGTGTCACAGCTGGTGCCCGGCAGCGCCGGGCGCACTGTCGTATCGGTGATCGCCTACGCCGCACTGTGCGGGCGCATCCTGTCGGTGGTGGTCGAGATCGTCATCTCGGTGTTCACCCGCGGGCATCGCTATACCGCGGTCAAGCTGCTGCAGCAGCGGGCTCTGCGTCCGCTGTTCGTCATCGGCGCACTGATCGCCCTCGGCGACGCCTTCAAGACCGAACGTCTGGTGGACCTACTGGGGGTCGACCTGTCCTCGCTAGCCTCGGTGCTGGCCAATATCCTGGCCGCGGTGCTGACCTTCCGCTTCATCGTTCGCTTCAAGCGGCCGATCAAGCATCTGATTCGCAACCGCACCTACACCATCCGCAGCGATTGCTCGAGTCCCACCGAGGTCACTCGGGTGATCGGTCGGCTGTGGCATATTCCCGCGTTGCTGCTGGTGGGGGCCTCGCTGGTGGCGATCTTCGTCACCGGAGGCGATGTCGGTACCGCACTGGCCCGTTCGATCATCAACGCCGCCCTGCTGGTGCTGACGCTGGTGGTTACCGCGCTGCTGCGCCGCCAGAACGAACGTCATGACCACAGCCGGGGTCGCCACCGCCACCACAGCGAGTATCGCCGCAGGCTCGAACGTTTCGCCTATACCCTGGGGCATGTGCTTGCCTGGCTGGTGTTCGCCGAGCTGTCGCTGCAGGTGTGGGGTGGCTCGCTGGTGGGCATCGGCCGCGAAGGGGTGGCCAGCGTGCGCATCGGCCAGGCGATCCTGGCGATCGCCTTTACCGTATTGCTGGCCTGGCTGGTGTGGATCTTCGCCGATACCGCCATCCAGCGGGCGCTGACCTCCTCGGCGCGCTCGCGCGGGCGCCGGGTCAACCAGGCACGGGCCCAGACCATCACCCCGATGATTCGCAACGTGATCTTCGCAGCCATCGTGATCATCGCCTCCATCGTCGGCCTGGCCAATCTGGGGGTCAACGTGACGCCGCTGCTGGCCGGTGCCGGGGTGATCGGTCTGGCCATCGGCTTCGGCGCCCAGACCCTGGTGCAGGACCTGATCACCGGCATCTTCATCCTGATCGAGGACTCCCTGGCGGTGGACGACTTCGTCGAGATCAACGGCCACATGGGCACGGTGGAAGGGTTGACGCTCAGGACCGTACGCCTGCGTGACCTGGACGGCATCGTGCATATCCTGACCTTCTCGCGTATCGACTCCATCCATAACATGTCGCGGCAGTTCGGCGTGGCGCTGATGAAGATCCGCATTCCCTTCGACATGAAGATCGACGACGCCACCACCCTGATGCAGGAGACCGCCCGGGATCTGCGCCAGGATCCGATCATGCGCCACCACATCTGGTCACCGCTGGAAATGCAGGGTATCGATCGTTTCGAGGATGGCTGCGCGATCCTGCGGATGCGCTTTCGCACCTCGCCGGAAATGCAGTGGGACGTGGCCCGTGCCTTCAACATGCTGCTCAAGCAGCGCATGGAGGAGATGGGCGTCGAACTGGGCGCGCCGCGCCTCAGCGTCAGCATGGAAGGCCGTGGCGGCGGGCGTCTCGATGGCACCACCAGCGAAGGCGAGGCCGACCACCAGGGGCGCGATGCCAGCGGGCGCGCCCGAGGCCAGGCCGGGGTGGCAGACCCCCACCATCAAACCAGTGCTACCGGCGCCTCGCCCGATCCGGGAACCTGATGGCGTTGTGCTGTACCCCGCATGCAATGCACTGAGGTGAGAAAAGTCGGGAAAGGCTGTCAGGAACTCGCGAGTGGCGACACCAAGCTAGCAAGTCGGGCGGCGGCAAGGTCTGGTACCAAGGCTCAGCGCCAAGGTCTGGTACCAAGGCTCAGCGCCAAGGTTGAACCTCCGGAACGCGCCGTCGCCTGCACCAACTGTTTCGGGTGTCGTCGACTCTTGAAGGGAGTGACGTCACCGACCACATCGTCAACGAGCGGTATCACCCACGAGGGAGTCGTCACCATGACCGTTGCCAAGGATCTCGCGCTTTACCATTTCGCCCACTGCCCGTTCTGCGCCTTTGTGCGCCGTGAACTCGACAAGCTCGGCGTCGAGGTGGATATCCGCGACGCGGGCGCCAACCCGGCGCACCGCAAGGCACTGAAGGAAGGCGGCGGCAAGATTCAGGTGCCGTGCCTGCTGATTACCAATGAAGACGGCAGCGAGACCTGGATGTACGAATCCATGGACATCGTCGCCTACCTGAAGAAGCGCTTCAGCAAGGGAAAGGTAGCCTGAAGCAAAGCGTCTGACGTCGTGGGACTCATGAACCCAAAGCGGCCTGAAGCAAGGGTGGCCTGAAGCAAGCGCGGCCACCACTTGGGACAAACGAGCCTTCGAATCGCGTGGCGTCACCGCCAGTCTCGCCACGCGAAAGACGCTACAGCACGTCTGATGGAACCGATCTCAGGCAAGTCCAGCAAGCCTTGTGGGCCACCAGTGGTGGCCTTTTTTGCGTCCGGCTGGCTGCGGCAGCTGCAGTCAACTGGCTCAGTTTTCCTTTGTCATATCGTCGGGGGGCGAGTCATCGGCGGGTGACACCAGGTGGATGATATTGCAGGGGCTGGTGATCCAGAACGAGTTGAATGCTTCCGGCAGGTGCTCGATCTCGTCGCAGCGCTGACAGCCACGCTGTTCGAGGTAGCTCGAGGCGGCCTGGATGTCGCTGGCAACGATCTGAAGCCAGATCTCCGCCTGGCTCAAGTGCGGCTCGCGATCCAGCCACAGCACCTTGTCGCCGAAGGCAAAGCGCGGCGTCTCCCGGTCACCGGGGGGCGTCAATTCCTCGAACTTCAGGATCTCGCGGTAGAAGGCAACGGTCGCCTCGTACTCGTGGGCGGGAATCTTCATGGCGATATTGTCGCCGGGAGAGAAGTCTGTGGTCATGGACCGTTACCTTGTTGTTTGAATTGAGGCGGGTACTTGGACGCAGGAGCTTGCGCCGTGATGGCCGCCACCCCGATGACCTGCACAGGGTGATGCAGCGCGGGTGACCCTCGTCCTGCCTCGCGGCCAAAGCGAACGTCACGTCTCGAGCGATTGTGGTGAGCCGGGCGGGGTCGCGCTGAACAGTATTGAGCATAGGCCGAATTGGCTCGGGCCGGTGCTGCCCGCTGGCGGTGACGCGTTCCGCTGTGTGGTGGCGAGTCGGCGAAAGTGCACCCTTGCCGAGTTTGGGTCATATTGATGTTGGTAAAACTTCGATCTGATGTATGCTGAAGCGTACAGGTGGGAATGTTGCTGGCGCCGTGCCAGCGAGTGAGCGCCGGGAGACCGCGATGGAGCTTCTCGAAAAGGACCGTGCAGCGGGTGGCGGGGTGATGGCGCAGATCGACCTGCCCCGCGAGGTGTACACCGATTCAGCCGCTTTTATCAGAACCGTCAGGCAAGGGCTGCCGGGAAGCGTGCTCAAACAGGCGATCGATGCACTGTCGGCCGACCGCGATCTCTTTGTACGACTGCTGGAGACGGACTCCGGCAATCTGCATCGCTTCTACAAGCGCAAGGCGCTGGGGCGTGCGCAAAGCGAAGAAGTGCTCGACACGCTGAAGTTGTTTGTCGAGGTAGGTGAGGTGTTCGCTGACGAAGCGGTCGGTCATCAATGGCTGCACGCCGAGGTACCCGCACTCGCCGGCTCGCGCCCGATCGAACTCCTGGATACCTTTGCTGGCCGTGAACTGGTACGACAGGTGCTGCGCAAGATCAGTCACGGCGACTTCAGTTGATGAGGCTGTACCGTATCGCTCCTGAGCGTTTTCTGACCAACCTGTCCGGGCGCGGTGCCAGCTATCACGATGGGGCGCGCTGGAATGACCCCGGCCATCCGGTGCTGTATTTCGGTACCAGTGCCTCCGTCGCCATGCTGGAAATGGGTAACTATATTCCAGACCCGCGCTTGGTCCCGAAGGATTTTCGCCTGGGCATCTATGACGTACAAAGCAGCGCCGTCGAGAAGGTCGGAGTCGATGAATTGCCTGATGGCTGGGACCTGTTTCCCCCTCCTGAACACACGCGGCGACTCGGTACCGCGTTCCTGTCGGCGGCCCGCAACTTGATACTGCTGGTGCCAAGTACCGCTGCTGCGGGCATTGATCAGGTGGCGGTGGTGAATCCGCTGCACCCGGACATGGACAACGTCTCGCTCATCGACATCCGGGCACGGATCTACAATCCGAGATTGTTTCAGGGCATCCAGTAGCGCTCCGGTTGCCGAGTCAGTTCGTTTGGCGCTCAGGCAGGTCTGCCAGGCAAATCGAGCCGATTCGGCAGCGCCAGAGCGGACAACTTCCAGGAAGTGAATTCGCTCGCCTAGCTGACGAAAGCGGAGTCCTTGCCCAGGTTTTCCGGCCCGAAGGAGTCCGGCAGCAACTCATCCATGGTGTAGCGCTTGAGCAGTTGGCCGTCCGCGTCCACCACCCGGATCAGGGTGTCGGGGGAGGAGAACTCGCGCAGGCGCTGACGGCAGTCACCGCAGGGGGTGCACAGGTGCTCGCCGGGACCGATGACGTAGACCTCCTTCAGCCGGGTCTCGCCGCTGGTGACCATGGCGGCGATGGCTGAGGCCTCGGCGCACAGCCCCTTGTAGTGGGCGACCTCGACGTTGGCGCCGACATAGCGGGCTCCCGAGTCGCTGATCAGCAGGGCGCCTACCGGATGGCTGGAGTAGGGCACGTAGGCGCGGCCGCGTACCTCGATCAGCGCCTTGACGATATCGGCGTCGACGGTCTCTGTCGTCCTTGGATCGCTCATCGGGTGGTCTCCTGGCGACTGGTTTGCTGGCGGTCGTCCTCGAGCACGGCCTCGAGGGCGATGGTCATCATCTCGTCGAAGCTGGTGGCGCGCTCGTCGCTGGAGAGACTGTCGCCGTTGACGATATGGTCCGATACCGTGCAGATGGTCAGGGCGCGGGCGCCGAATTCGGCGGCGACGCCATAGAGCCCGGCGGCCTCCATCTCGACGCCGACGATGTCGAACTTGCGCAGGCAGTCGATCAGCGCCGGGTCCGGGTGATAGAACAGGTCGGCAGAGAAGATGTTGCCGACCTTGACCGGGGTGCCCTGGGCGCCGGCGGCGTCCACGGCGGCACGGGTCAGGTCGAAATCGGCGATGGCGGCGAAGTCGAGGCCGCGAAAGCGCGAGCGGTTGACGCCGGAGTCGGTGCTGCCGCCGAGGCCGATGATCAGGTCACGTACCTTGACGTCGTCGCGCACGGCGCCGCAGGAACCCACGCGGATCAGCCGTCTGGCGCCGAATTCGGTGATCAGTTCCTTGGCGTAGATCGATACCGAGGGGATGCCCATGCCGTGGCCCATGACAGAGATCTCGCGTCCCTTGTAGCGGCCGGTGTAGCCGTACATGTTGCGCACCTCGTTGACCAGGCGCGCATCCTCGAGAAAGGTCTCGGCGATGTATCTGGCGCGCAGGGGATCGCCGGGCATCAGCACGGTGTCGGCGAAATCACCACGTTCGGCCTTGATGTGGGGGGTAGCCATCTAAGCTCCTCGTCTATCCAATGCTCGTTTGCGCTCGATAAAGCTTTCACCGTCGGCCATGGGGGCAAGACCGAAATAGCTCGCCAGGCTCTGGCCGATGTCGGCGAAGCTCTGCCTACGCCCCAGCGATCCGGCCGCAAGCCCGGCGCCACTGGCCAGTACCGGGATGAACTCGCGGGTGTGGTCGCTGCCTTGCCAGGTGGGGTCGCAGCCGTGGTCGGCGGTGATCACCAGCAGATCGTCGTCGGTCAGCCGTTCGAGCAGCGCCGGCAACTGTCGGTCGAAGGCTTCCAGCGCCGCCGCATAGCCGGAGACGTCGCGGCGATGGCCGTAGACCATGTCGAAGTCGACGAAGTTGGTCATGATCAGGCGCTGGGTGTCGCTCGCTACCGGTTCATCCATGGCCGCCAGGGTCGTTTCCATCAAAGCGTCATGGCCCGACGCCTTGATCAGACGACTGATGCCGCAGTGGGCATAGATGTCGGCGATCTTGCCGATCGCCACGACCTCGCCGCCGGCGTCGTGAAGCTTCGACAGCACCGTGGGCGAGGGCGGCTCGACGCTATAGTCGCGACGATTGCCGGTGCGCTGGAAGCTCGCGGCGTCGTCACCGACGAAGGGGCGCGCGATCACCCGACCGATATTGTAGGGCTCGAGCAGCCGCCGGGCGGTCTCGCACAATGACAGCAGGCGCTCAAGGCCGAAGCTGTCCTCATGGGCGGCGATCTGGAAGACGCTGTCGGCGGAGGTGTAGACGATGGGCTTGCCGCTGGCGCAGTGTTCTTCACCCAGACGGGCGATGATCTCGGTGCCTGAGGCGTGGCAGTTGCCCAGCACACCGGGTAGCGCCGCCTCCTCGATCAATGCCTCGAGCAGTTGCGGCGGAAAGCTCTGCTCCCTGTCCTCGAAGTACCCCCAGTCGAAGCGCACCGGGACCCCGGCGATTTCCCAGTGCCCGGACGGGGTGTCCTTGCCCGAGGACACCTCCATGGCGTGTGCGTAGGCGCCGTCGATCTCGCCTAGCTGGATGCCTGCGGCGCTGGCGCCGGTGGCCTCGCGGTGGGCGTGATAGAGCCCCAGGCGGGCCAGGTTGGGAAGTTGCAGCGGGCCGCGGCGGCCACGGTCGTCGGCCTGCCCGCGGGCACAGGCCTCGGCGATATGGCCCAGGGTATCGGCGCCGGCGTCGCCGAAGCGCTCGGCGTCGGGGGCAGCACCGATGCCGAAGGAATCCATCACCAGCACGATCGCGCGGCTCATGGTGTCTCTCCCGTTATCGAAGGATCGCACAAGGTCTCGTGCACCAGTGGCGGGGGCGTGCCCTCGTCGCCGAGGGTGAAGGCCTCACGTACTCGTGCCGCGAGTCTGTCGGCGTCCGCCTGGCTGGCGGCGTGAATGCGCGCCAGCGGGGTGTGACGGTCGACCGTCTGGCCGATGGCGGCGATGGCGTCCAGGCCGACACGATGGTCGATGGCGTCGCCGGCACGGCGGCGCCCGCCGCCCAGCTCGACCACCGCCATGCCCAGCGCCTTGACGTCCTGACGTGCCACCCGTCCCGGATGCTCGGCCAGGACGTCCTGGATCACCGGGGCCGGGGCGGGCAGGGCGCCTGCGTTTTCCAGCAGGTCGGTCGGTCCGCCAAGACCTGCCACCATGCGCTCGAAGCGCTCGGCCACGTCGCCGCTGGCCAGGCGTGCCTCGAGCTGGCGTTCGGCGTCCTCTTTGGACGTCGCCAGTCGGCCGGCCAGCAGCGCTTCCACCGCCAGGCGGCGGGTCAGCGTCAACAGCCGCGAATCGCGCCGCTCACCGCGCATGATCGCCAGGCACTCGCGTACCTCGATGGCGTTGCCGGCGCTTTCGGCCAGGGTCTGGTTCATGTCGCTGAGCACCGCCGTGGTCGGGGTGCCGGCACGTCGGGCGACGTCGGCGATGGTGGCTGCCAGGGTTCGGGTCTCGTCGTCGTTCGCCATGAAGGCGCCGTTGCCGATCTTGACGTCCATGACCAGGGCATCGAGGTTTTCGGCGAGCTTCTTGCCGAGGATCGAGGCAACGATCAGCGGCAACGAGGCGACGGTGGCGGTGACGTCGCGCACCGCGTAGAGGCGCTTGTCCGCCGGCGCCAGATCGCCGCTCTGTCCGACGATGGCCACACCGACGTCCTTGAGCAGGCGCTCGAAGGTGGTGCGCCGAGGCGTGACGTCATAGCCGGCGATGGCCTCGAGCTTGTCCAGGGTGCCGCCGGTGTGGCCCAGACCACGACCGGAGATCATCGGCACGTGGGCTCCGCAGGCGGCGAGCCAGGGGCCGAGGATCAGCGATACCGGGTCGCCCACGCCGCCGGTGGAATGCTTGTCGAGGATAGGCCCCGGCAGGTCAAGCTGCCGGTAGTCCAGCACGCTGCCGGAGTCCCGGGTCGCCTCGGTCAGCGCCACCGTCTCATCCAGCGTCATGCCGTTGAGATAGGTGGCCATGGCGAAGGCGCCGATCTGCTCCTGACCGGCGCTGTCATCGGCGATGGCCATCACGAATTGGCGGATGGCCTCGCTGGACAGCGCCTGGCCGTCACGCTTGGCGGCAAGAATATCCTGCAACAGCATCAGTAGCCTCCGGACTGGCCCCCGCCGTCGACACCGACACCGGCGGTCATCAGCAGGTTGTCGAGCAGGCCCGAGGCGCCGAAACGAAAGGTCTCGGGACGGGCCCAGTTGGCACCCATGATCTCGGCGGCAAGCTCCAGATAGACGGCGGCGTCCTCGACGCTGCGAACGCCCCCGGCGGCCTTGAAGCCGACCGGGCGGTCCGCGTCGCGGATGACTTCCAGCATCACTCGCGCGGCCTCGGGCGTCGCGTTGACGGCGACCTTGCCGGTGGACGTCTTGAGGAAGTCGGCACCACCGGCGATGGCCTGCTCGCTGGCCCGGCGGATCAGCTCGGCGTCCTTCAACTCGCCGGTTTCCAGGATCACCTTGAGGGTGCGGCCGCTGGCAGCGGCCTTGCACATCTCGACCAGTCCCTGGCCGATCTGATCATCGCCATTCATGAAGGCGCGATAGGGGAAGACCACGTCCACTTCGTCGGCACCGGAAGCCACCGCTTCGCGGGTAGCGCGGGCGGCTGCCATGACATCGTCTTCGCCGTGGGGGAAGTTGGTCACGGTGGCGATCTTGACCTGGCCGCTGAGGTTGTGGGCGGTGAGGGCGCGCCGCGCCGGCACCACGAACTGCGGATAGATGCACACCGCAGCAGTGTGGCCCAGCGGCGTCTTGGCCCGCTGGCACAGGGCCTCGACGACATGGTCGGTATCGTCATCGTTGAGGCTGGTCAGATCCATCAAGGACAGTGCCTGGCGAGCGATCACGGAGGGGTTGGTCGACTGGGAGGACATGGGAGGCTCCTGAAGTGGGACAGGCCGCCGCCTCGGGCGGCCGAAGATGTGAGGGCGGGCGCTGGATCCGCGACGTGGGATCAGGCGCCCAGGGTCATGAAGAAGCCGGCGATGCAGGCCGACATCAGGTTGGACAGGGTGCCGGCCAGTACCGCCTTGAGGCCATAGCGGGCGATGTCGTGACGACGGCTCGGGGCAATGCTGCCGAGCCCGCCGAGCAGGATGGCGATGGAGGACAGGTTGGCGAAGCCGCACAGCGCGAAGGACAGCACCGCGGCGGTATGGTCGCTCATCACCTCGCCGGTGGCGGCCACGAGCTGCTCGCCGTCGATATAGGGGGCCAGGTTGATGAAGGCGACGAACTCGTTGACCACCAGCTTCTGGCCGATGAAGGACCCGGCCAGGGTCGCCTCTTCCCAGGGAATGCCGAGCAGGAAGGCCAGCGGCGAGAACACCCAGCCCAGGATCAGCTCGAGACTGAGATCCTCGAACCCGACCCAACCACCGACGCCACCGAGGATACCGTTGAGCAGGGCGATCAAGCCGATGAAGGCCAGCAGCATGGCGCCCACGTTGGCCGCCAGCTTGAGGCCGGACGAGGCGCCACCGGCGGCGGCGTCAAGCACGTTGGCCGGCTTGTCCTCGTCCTCGATGACCTCGGAGACGCGGTCGGCCTTATCCGCCTCGGGATCGGTCTCCGGCATGATCAGCTTGGCGAACAGCAGGCCGCCGGGGGCCGCCATGAAGGAGGCGGCCACCAGGTATTCCATGGGGATGCCGAGTGCGGCGTAGCCGGCAAGCACCGAGCCCGCCACCGAGGCAAGGCCACCGCACATCACCGCAAATAGCTGGGAGGCGGTCATGCGGGCGATAAAGGGCCGCACGACCAGCGGCGCCTCGGTCTGGCCGACGAAGATATTGGCGGTGGCGGACAGCGACTCGGTGCGTGAGGTGCCGAGCAGCTTCTGCAGCGCGCCGCCGAGCAGGCGCACGACCCATTGCATGATGCCCAGGTAGTAGAGCACCGCCGTCAGCGACGAGAAGAAGATGATGACTGGCAGCACCTTGACCGCGAACACGAAGCCGACGCTGTCGGCGTTGGCCAGGCCGCCGAACAGGAAATCGATGCCGTCGTTGGCGTAGAGCACCACCTGGCTGACGGCGTCCGATACGGTCTTCAGGACCTTCTGGCCAAAGGGCACGTAAAGGACGAAGGCCCCGAGACCAGCCTGGATCAGGAAGGCGCCCCCCACGGTTCTCAGGCGAATGGCACGGCGGTTGTAGGAGAACGCGACGGCGATGGCGATCAGGGTGGCCATGCCGACCAGGCTCATCAGGAGTGTCATAGGTTCCTTCGCCTCATCAAAATATGAACGTTGAAGAATAGATCATCGCACTTCGGGCCTGGTCTGGCGTCCCGCATCGCGTTGATAGCGGGCAATTGCCTCGAACGGGGCGGAAATCTCTTATGCCGAATGGGGTATCAGAACAGGAATTATAGAGGTGATGGGGCATGGCGGCGGCTCGTGTCGAGTGATTGTTGTCGAGCGGAATTGGCCGGCACGGGCTGGGCCCATCCGTCAATGAGTGTATAGTAACACTTGATGTGAGAAAAATAACATTTGTGCAGTGGCGTTTTCTTACCTGCCCGGGCACTGGCTGAACCCGGTAGTTCAGGGCATGCTTATTGAAAAACGACGGCAGCAAGCCATGACCGTCGAGGCGCGGGGGAGAATCCATGAATCAGCGCAGTATTCAGCGACAGGAGCGCCTTTTGCAGGCGCTCGCCGGAGGCGGCAGCCTGAGGCTGGCGGACGCCGCCATCCTCTGCGGTGTGTCAGAGATGACTCTGAGGCGCGACGTGTCCACCAAGGACAGCCCTCTGATGCTGATGGGCGGGCATCTGGTTCGCCGCGACGACCCCCACTTCACGCCAGTCTACGACCTGGAAACTCAACAGGATCGCGGCGCCGATATCAAGGCGCGTCTGTGTCGCCGCGCCAGTGGCTACGTGGAAGACGGCGATACCCTGTTTATCGATTGCGGCACCACCCTGGTGCCGATGATCGCAGAACTGGCCAGCCGACGAGACCTGACGGTGGTGACCTACGCCCTGAACGTAGCCAATGCGGTCAGCCATTTCGATGGCATCCGACTGATCCTGCTGGGCGGCGTCTATCAGGGCGTCTCCCAGTCCTTCGATGGCGATGACATCGCCCGCCAGGTCCGGGGACTCGGCATCAATCGCGCCTTTCTCTCCGCCGCCGGGGTGCATGCCGCACGGGGCCTGAGCTGCTTTCACTTTCATGAAGTGGCGCCCAAGCAGGCCGCCATCGAAACCGCCGCCCAGCGGATCCTGGTATTCGACGACAGCAAGTGGGGCGTACTGCGTCCCGCCTTCTTTGGCGCCCTGATCGACGCCGATGTCATCATCACCCACGGCGAGGGTGCCGCAGGCCTGTCACGCACGCCGGAAGTGGCGTCTCGGCTGGTTCATCCCTGATTTCCCGGTTTCGGTTTCTTGCCCAGCGTGGATCCTTGGCTTGCGGATCCTTTTCTTGCGGATTCTTGGCTTGTGGATCCTTGTATTGCGGATCCTTGGCTTTTCAGTCACTGACGGCCTTACTCGATAGCGGTCCCCTGGGCGCACGGTTGCGCCTCTCGTTGTGGTCTGTCCCTTCTGCTCGAGCCTTCCCTTGGCCCCCTTGCTGATCTGGCCCTCGTCGCCGATTCGCTCTTTCATGACCAAGCCCTCCATGCTTTGGCCCTCCCTTATCTGTCCCTTCCTTATCTGACACTTCACGATCTGGCTCTCTCGGCATCGTCATCGCTTTCGTCCTGGCGTTGGGGCGATGGAGTCGGGGTAGATAGCGTCATGCGATAGCGCGGCGCGGCTTATCGTTCTTTTCCATCAGATCGCCTTTCCCATGGGGTGGGGTCCGGCCTCGCTGATACGGTTCCTGGTGGTGCTTGCTGGGTGTGGTGTTGGGTCGCAGGGCAGGTTCTGCTGGCCCAGGCAATTGGCCATTTGTGCACTGTTGCGACGCCTTGGTGCGACAGATCAAGGAAAGGTGCGACACCCCTGCGGCAAATCGTCGCTTCTCAAGTCTGGTCGCTCTGTCGACAATACGCCCCGGTCGCATTCCATCTACTTCTTTTGTTCAGGTGACGACGTCTTGTCGTGGTACCGAGGCAGGGTAGGGGATGCGAAATTTTGCGGGTCTAGTCCGTGGTTCGGCACATTTCATGCAACTTTTGCCAAAGGTGCATGCAATGTTCCACCTCAGCGGCCCCTGCACATCGCGCGAGCCTGAGCTCGTAATCTCTGGTATTCCGCCTCCAAGCCCTGACGAGGTTGCTACATGAGAAGAAAGTCGTACCTGCGCGTGCTCAGCGTTGTGCTGATGCTGGCGCTGCCCCTGTTGCTGGCGGGCTGCGAATCGGCGCTGCTCGACCCCAAGGGGGAGATCGGCCGTGAGCAGCGTACCTTGATCCTCACCGCCTTCGGTCTGATGCAGATCGTGGTGGTGCCGGTCATCGTGCTCACCCTGTGGTTTGCCTGGCGCTATCGCCGTGGCAACACCGATGCCACCTATTCACCCGACTGGGCCCATTCGACCAAGATCGAGGCCATCGTCTGGTTCATTCCCTGCGTCATCATCGTCTTCCTGGCGCTGTTGACCTGGTACACCTCCCACAGTCTCGACCCGCACCGCAGTCTCGAGGCCAAGGAAGGACAGAACGAGCCCATGGAAATCCAGGCCGTATCGCTGGACTGGAAGTGGCTGTTCATCTACCCGGAGCAGGGCATCGCCACGGTCAACGAACTGGCCTTCCCCGAGGACACTCCGGTGCGCTTCCGGGTGAGCTCCGGTTCGGTGATGAACTCTTTCTTCATTCCGCGCCTGGGTAGCCAGATCTACGCCATGGCCGGCATGGATAACGACGTTCACCTGATCGCCGAAGAGCAGGGCGTCTATCCGGGCCGCTCCACCAACTACAGCGGTGCAGGCTTCTCCGAGATGACCTTCGACGCCCACGTGGGTTCCGTCGAGGACTTCGAAGAGTGGGTGGAGAAGGTGCGTTCCTCGTCCGATACGCTGACCTTCCCCGAGGAGTACTACGATCTCGCCACGCCAAGCGAGGACAACGAGGTCCAGTACTTCTCCGAGATCACCCCGGCGCTCTATGAGCGCATCATCAAGAGCTTCCTGGCCGGCGGCAAGCATGCCGAGTTCGTCGAGACCTACGGCGGCGTGGTCAACGGGCACGGCGCAGGCGGCCATGGCGACGAGAGCGAGTCTCACGGCGAGTCCATGAGCGCAGAGGCAGCGGAGTAAATCATGTTTGGAAAACTGACGTTAGACTCGATTCCGATCCAGGAGCCCATCATCATGGTGGTGGCGATCGGTATCGCCCTGGGCGGGATCGCCGTGGTCGGCGGCCTGACCTACTTCAAGAAGTGGGGCTATCTGTGGCGCGAGTGGATCACCTCCGTCGACCACAAGAAGCTCGGTATCATGTACTTCCTGGTCGCGCTGGTGATGCTGATCCGTGGCTTCGCCGACGCCATCATGATGCGTACCCAGCAGGCCATGGCCTCGGCCGGAGCCGAGGGCTATCTACCGCCTGACCACTATGATCAGATCTTCACCGCCCACGGTGTGATCATGATCTTCTTTGTCGCCATGCCCATGGTCATCGGTCTGATGAACCTGGTGGTGCCGCTGCAGATCGGCGCGCGCGACGTGGCTTTCCCCTTCCTTAACAACTTGAGCTTCTGGCTGTTCGTTGCCGGTGTCATCCTGGTCAACGTCTCGCTGGTGGTCGGTGAGTTCGCCGCGACCGGCTGGCTGGCCTACGCGCCACTATCGGGGATAGAGTACAGTCCCGGCGTCGGGGTGGATTACTGGATATGGGCGTTGCAGATATCTGGCATCGGTACGACCCTGACCGGTATCAACTTCTTCGTCACCATCCTGAAGATGCGCACCAAGGGCATGACCCTGTTCCGTATGCCCATCTTCACCTGGACGTCGCTGTGCGCCAACGTGCTGATCATCGCGTCCTTCCCGATTCTGACCGCGACCATCGCGATGCTGACGCTGGATCGTTACCTGGGGACTCACTTCTTCACCAACGATTTTGGCGGCAACATGATGATGTACGTCAACCTCATCTGGGCCTGGGGCCATCCTGAGGTGTACATCCTTATCCTGCCGGCATTCGGGGTGTTCTCCGAGGTCATCGCGACCTTCGCTCGCAAGCGGCTGTTCGGCTACGGCACCATGGTGTGGGCGACCATCGCCATCACCTTCCTGTCGTTCATCGTCTGGCTGCACCACTTCTTCACCATGGGGGCCGGGGCCAACGTCAATGCCTTCTTCGGCATCATGACGATGATCATCGCCATCCCCACCGGGGTGAAGGTATTCAACTGGCTGTTCACCATGTACCGCGGTCGTCTGGAGTTCACCTCTCCGGTGCTGTGGACCATCGGCTTCATCATCACCTTTACCCTGGGTGGCATGACCGGTGTGATGCTGGCGGTACCGGCGGCCAACTTCGTGCTGCACAACAGCCTGTTCGTCATCGCCCACTTCCACAACGTCATCATCGGCGGCGTGGTGTTCGGCATGCTGGCGGGTCTGACCTACTGGTTCCCGAAGGCCTTCGGCTTCACCCTCGACGAGAAGTGGGGCAAGCGCTCCTTCTGGTTCTGGCTGACCGGCTTCTACGTGGCCTTCATGCCGCTGTACGTTCTCAGCTTCTTCGGTGCCGTGCGTCGCATGCAGTCCTATGACAACGGCGCCTGGCAGCCGTGGATGATCATCGCCTGGATCGGCGCCGTGCTGATTCTGTGTGGTATCGCCTGCACCGTGATCCAGTTCTACGTCAGTATCCGTGATCGCAAGAAGAACCAGGACGTCACCGGCGATCCCTGGGATGCGCGTACCCTGGAGTGGGCGACCTCGTCTCCCGCACCGTTCTACAACTTCGCGCATCTGCCCGAGATCAAGGACATCGACGACTTCTGGAACCAGAAGCAGGCCAACGGCGGCAAGGCCGGCGTGTCCAAGGGACCGTACAAGGACATTCACATGCCCAAGTACACCTGGGAAGGTCCGGTGATCGGTCTGATCTCCGCGGTCTTCGGCTTCGCCCTGGTGTGGCATATCTGGTGGCTTGCCATCGTGACCGCACTGGGCATGTTTGCCACCTTCATCGCGCGTATCTTCAACGATGACGTCGACTACTACGTGCCGGCCGCGGAAGTCGAGCGTATCGAGCGCGAACACCAGAACCGTGTGGAGATGCAGGCATAACCATGGCAACCGACACCCTCAACCAGCAAGGTCATGCCCACGGGCATGACCATGATCACGACCACGACCATCATGATGCCGCGGGCACCAAGGTCTTCGGTTTCTGGGTCTATCTGATGAGCGACCTGGTGATCTTCGGGTCACTGTTCGCCACCTACGCCGTGCTCCTTCGGGGCACGGCCGATGGTCCGACCCCGGGCGAGATCTTCCAGCTCCCGTTCATCCTGGTCGGGACCTTCCTGCTGCTGTTCTCGAGTTTCACCTACGGCATGGCGGTGCTCGCCATGAACGCCAATCAGGCATCCAAGGTGATGAAGTGGCTCGGGATCACCTTCCTGCTGGGCGCGGCCTTCGTGGCGCTGGAACTCTATGAGTTCCGTCACCTGATCCATGAGGGCTTTGGTCCGGATCGTTCAGGCTTCCTGTCGGCCTTCTTCCTGCTGGTCGGTACCCACGGTCTGCACGTGACCGCCGGTCTGATCTGGATCCTGGTGATGATGATCCAGGTGAAGCAGCGTGGTCTCGACGATATGGTGCGTCCGCGCATCATGTGTCTGAGCCTGTTCTGGCACTTCCTGGACATCGTCTGGATCTGCGTCTTCTCCTTCGTCTACCTGATGGGAGCCCTGTGATATGAGCGGACACGCCAACGACCATCACAGCCATGGCAGCGTCAAGTCCTATGTGATCGGCCTGATCCTGTCCATCGTGCTGACCGTCATTCCCTTCGGGGCGGTGATGACCGGCGCCTTCGACACCTTCGCGACGTTGATCGTGATCGTCGGTACCGCGGTGGCTCAGGTGCTGGTGCAGCTCGTGCTGTTCATGCACATGAACACCAAGGCCGATGAAGGCTGGAACTTCATGTCCTTCGTCTTCACCGTGGCGATCTTGGTTCTGGTCATCGGAGGTTCCCTATGGATCATGTACCACCTGCATCGCAACATGATGATCGGCTGACGCCGACTCGCATGATGTTCAGGGACACTCTCAGGGACTACCTCACCATCACCAAGCCGGGCATCATCGGCGGCAACGTGATCTCTGTTCTGGGCGGCTACTTCCTGGCCGCCCAGGGCCAGTTCGATGCCGTGGTGTTCCTGTCGGCGCTGTTGGGTCTGGCCCTGGTAATCGCCTCGGGCTGCGCCTACAACAACGTCATCGACAAGGACATCGATGCCTTGATGGAGCGCACCCGCAACCGCCCGCTGGTGCAGGGGCGGGTCAGCGAAGCGGCGACACTTCGGTTTGCCACCCTGCTGGGCATCGCCGGCTTCGGTCTGCTGGCGCTGGGGACCAATGCGTTGACGGTGGGTCTGGCGGCCTTCGGCTTCGTCATCTATGTAGGGGCCTACAGCCTCTACATGAAGCGCAATTCCGAGTTCGGCACTCTGGTCGGCAGCCTCTCCGGGGCAGTGCCGCCGGTGGTGGGCTATTGCGCGGTGACCGGCAGCTTCGATACCGGCGCCTTGACCCTGCTGGTGATCTTCAGCCTGTGGCAGATGCCGCACTCCTACGCGATCGCGATCTTTCGCATGGAAGATTACCGCGCCGCCAACATTCCGGTGCTGCCGGTGGTTCGCGGTATCGGTACGGCCAAGCACCATATCCTGGGCTATATCCTGGCCTTTATCGGTGCGACGCTGTCGCTGAGTCTGGCCGGCTACGCTGGACCCGGTTACTTCATCGTTGCCCTGGTGCTGGGCGTCTACTGGCTGTATATCGCGGCCAAGGGCTACCGTACCGACGACAACGTGCGTTGGGCGCGACAGGTATTCGGCATCTCGATCCTCACCATCACGGCGCTGAGCCTGATGATGTCACTGGACGCGACGCTGATGCCAAGCACGCCGATGTGGACCTCCATGTCCTGATCGGGTGGCGCTGAAACCGAAACCCCGCATCTTCACCGATGCGGGGTTTTTTTTGTGTTTATCAGTCGTATGGGTGAAGCGTGACTAGAGGTCAAGTGTTGTACAGGACTTGTATAGTATGTACGGTAACGTTGGTAGCGAAGCGAAAAATCGCTTCTATACTGCAAGTTAAGGACAACGGAGTCGCGGGCGCCGAGTGCCGGTCTCGGGACTTACTTCAGCGGTAGCAGGAGGGAGTCAGTATGCTGACACACGTCTGGGGATTGATGGCCCACCCGAATCGCGAATGGAAGCAGATCAAGCAGGAAAGGGAGACGATAACGCACCTGTACGCGCATCACGTGTTGTTGCTGGCCGCCATACCGGTGATCTGCTCGTACATCGGTACCACCCAGGTCGGCTGGAGTCTCGGCGGCGGCACGACCATCAAGCTCAGTTATCTAGACGCCCTGGGGGCGGGGATCGCCTTCTATCTGGTGATCCTGGCGGCGGTCTACATCGTCGGCAAGACCATCCGTTACTCGGCCAAACGCTTTCCCAAGACACCCAGCCAGAGCCAGTGCATCATCTTTGCCGGCTATGTGGCGACCCCGATGTTCCTGAGCGGCATCGTGGCGATCTACCCGATCATCTGGCTGTGCCTGCTGGCCGGCGTTATCGGCCTCTGTTACACCGCCTACCTGCTGTATCTGGGCATTCCCTCCTTTCTCGATATCAGCGAAAAGGAAGGCTTCGTCGTCTCCAGCACCACCCTTGCGGTGGGGGTACTGGTGCTCGAAGGACTGCTCGGCATGACCGTCCTGCTGTGGGGCTACGGAGAGCGCATCATTCTGTCGCTGCTGGGGTGATTAGAGGGTGACTAGAGGTCGGCTAAAGAGTGACAAGTCGACGGGGATGACCCGAGAGCAGTGAAACTCGAGACGTGCAGGACAGGACCGTTGAGACCGACAACACGGGTAAGACAAAAGGGGCGACGCTGATGCGTCGCCCCTTTTTCTATCTGGGCCTTTCTGTGCGGCCCGATCTGGTGGGTGTCAGCCCGTTTACCCCTTGATACTGTCCAGCGCCTTGCGCAGGTGGTCGATGCTGCGCTCGGGCTGATGCAGCTTGTCTAGGCCGAACAGGCCAATGCGGAAGGTCTGGAAATCGTCGCCTTCATCGCACATCAGCGGGACCCCGGCGGCGACCTGGACGCCGGCTGCGGCGAACTTGCCGACCAGCCCCGGGTCGTTGTGGTAGCAGACCACCACACCGGGCGCCTCGTAACCCTCGGCGGCGACGCTCTTGAAGCCGTACTCGGCCAGCAGGCTGCGCACTCCCTGGCCCAGGGCCCACTGTTCCTGTTTCACCTTGTCGAAGCCGTAGGCGTCGGTCTCGCGCATGATCTCGCGTAGCTCGCGCAGGCTGTCGGTGGGCATGGTCGCGTGGTAAGCGTGGCCGCCATTCTCGTAGGCCTCCATGATCTCGAGCCACTTCTTGAGATCGGCGGCGAAGCTGGTGCTGGTGGTTTCCTTGATGATCTCTCGCGCCTGGGCCGAGAGCATCACCATGGCGCAGCAGGGTGAGCCGCTCCAGCCCTTCTGGGGGGCGCTGATCAGCAGGTCGACGCCAGTGTCCTGCATGTCCACCCAGACGGTGCCCGAGGCGATGCAGTCCAGCACCATCAGGCCGCCGTGGGCGTGCACCGCATCGGATACGCGACGGATGTAGTCGTCCGGCAGGATCATGCCGGACGAGGTTTCCACGTGGGGGGCGAAGACGATGTCCGGCTGCAGTCGCTCGATGGCCTGCTCGACTTCCTCGATGGGGGGCGGGGCGAACGCTGAGGTCGGATCGCTGTCCTGCTGACGTCGGGCCTTCTCCACGCACAGTTCGGCCGGGATCTTGCCCATCTCGAGGATCTGGTGCCAGCGGTAGCTGAACCAGCCATTGCGGATGACCAGGGCGCTGCGGTTCTGGGCGAACTGGCGGGCTACCGCCTCCATGCCGAAGGTGCCGCTCCCGGGCACGATGACCGCGCTGTGGGCGTTGTACACCTGCTTCAAGGTGGTGGAGATGTCGCGCATTACGCCTTGAAAGCTCTGCGACATATGGTTCAGGGCGCGGTCGGTATAGACCACGGAGTATTCCAGCAGGCCATCGGGATCGACGTCCGGGAGCAAGCCAGGCATGAGGCGCATCCTTACAGTGGGCGTTGAACAAGCCGAAGACGCGGACTGCGTCAGCGACGACGGCGCCGAGCGGCTAGGGCTCGGCGCTCATTATTCTCTACAGCATAAGGTCAAAGGGCGGTGGCGGCCAGAGGACGGCGGCTCGCGCGTGGCGCGGTCATTTTCCTTGTGTGACTGTCGTTACATCCGAGTCCGTCGTGATATGTGTTTTTGTACTGATTCGAGTAAAAAACGGACTAACCCGCCAATAAGGATTTTCATGAGACTTATCAGCCATTTCGCGTAGATGTCATCTCAGTAGCTGAAGCAGCGCGGCATGACCGATGGCTGGCAAAGCAAACTTTGACCATGCTGAGAAGACCGCTGCCAATAAGGCGTCGCAGCGTGTTTCGTCTAACGCCGTCGGTGACGCCGGGAGGTCCGGCCGGCGGAGCACGATCTTCCCAGGTGGAGGACGTCGATCATGAACGAACCATCATCATGTACGTGTCAGGCCGCTGGACTGACGCCTGAGCAGCTCGACGTGCTGCTGGCGCGAAACCCGCAATTGGCACAGGAACTGTCGGCACGATATCAGCAAACACTGGCCGAACCGGCAGAGCTGGACAGGCCAGATGACCTGGCCGCGGTGGGACTGGGGCCGGACGGGGCGCCGTTGGTCAGCGGTCCTGCGGAGCCCATGCCGCTGGCCCGTTTCGATCTCAGCAACGGCAACCGCGTCGAATTCGTCGGGCTTAGAGGCGACGACAAGGAGGCCCAGGTAGGTATGCGGGAGTTGGGCGTGAGCGATCGTGCGACCCCGCGAACCTTTGCAAGCGAAGTTGGCAAGTCCGCGCTGGATCACTACCTCATGCTCGCCCCGCAGGAGGTGCCCATCCCGAAGATGCTGCTCGAGCTGAATCCCGACATCGACCGCAAGGCGTTCAAGAATCGCACCGTGGAGCGGGTGGAAGAACCCATCGAGGTGGATCTGGACGAGTTGGGCATAACGCCGGACACTGCCAGGGCAGGGTCCTCGGCAGGAGGCGGACCAGGCCAGCAATACTGTGTCCCGGGCGATGGTTATCATCTGTTTCGTAACCACAACTGCGAGACCGTCTCCTTCCCGAGCAACACCTGGTGGTGGTGTGACCCGGAGGCCCACTATTCCTTTCGGGATCGCTGGACCTCTGACCACAAGCGTCGCAACTCTCTTGGTGTCACCACTGCCTGCCATGGGCCGGCGGCCACCCTGCACTACTACAAGAATGTCTTTGGCAACTGGAAGCATCTACATACCTTTCACCTGCCTTCAGGCTACTGGCAGTGGACCCGGTATGAGGGGCTATCCAAGCGAGACCGCTGGATACGACATCGCTGTGTGACCGCGGGAGGCAGCAGCTTCGTGCGCTGCGTCAGCTTCTTCTACAACTGAGGCCTGTGTCATCTGCGCAGCGCTCGCAGCTTTTGTTGCAGGAGGGGGGGCAGGGCAACAGGGTCGGCGATCAAGGGAGCGACTCGTCGAACCATCTCGGCGCCATCACCGTTGTCGCGGTGGTGGCGCCTTGCTGTTTGGCGTCTGGTTTGGTGAGGGTTCCGGCCATGCGGGGTTGCTGCGGCTAGGGCGTCAGGCAGAGGTTTCGGACTCTGCGATGGGCTCGGGCAGGGCGCCCTGGTTGATCCGCGCGATGGCGGCGGCGGCGCGCTCCAGCGCCGGCAGGCAGTCCAGTGCGCGCTGTTTATCCATGCGCATCACCGGTGCCTGGATCGCCAGGCCGACGTTAGAGACTCCGGTGGGGTTGGGGGCCAGCACCGCGATGCACAGAAGCCCCGGCAGGAATTCCTCGTCGTCGAAGGCGTAACCGTCGCGCTTGACCTGCTCGATCTCCGCTTCCAGAGCGTCGATGTCGGTAAGCGTGTTTCGGGTGAAGGCCTCCAGGGTGGCATCGGCGAGCAGCCGACGGCGCTGGGAGGCGCTCATCTGCGCCAGAAACAGCTTGCCGCTGGCGGAGCAATGGGCAGGCACCCGGGAGCCGGGGTGTAGATAGAAGCGCAGCGGAGCCGACGTCTCGACGCGGTCCAGATAGAGCACCTCGCTGCCGGACAGGGCAGTGATGTTGCAGCTTTCCCCGACCTCGCGGACCAGCTCAGCCAACACGCCGTGACGTGCGCCCTGAACGGTGTCGTTGAGCAGCAGGGTCTCGGCCAGCCGGCGCAGGCGGCTGCCCTTGCTGTAGTGGCGGTTGTCCGCTTCGCGCTGCAGCATGCCGGAGTTCTCGAGCTGCTGCAGCATCCGGTGCAGCGTCGGCTTGGGCAGGCCGGTCTCGTCCACCAGGCTCTGCAGGGTGAAGTACTGGTCCTTCTCCGCGATCACCTCGAGCAGCGCCAGCAGGCGCTGGGCCGGGGTGTCGCCCTCGATGATCCGGGTGTCAAAGCTTGCTGTGCTCATGGCGGGGTCTCCTCGATACTACAAGCCTATACGTATCTAAAAATTAATCAATGTGTATCGGAAAACGGAATTCGACGAGATCACTGTCGTCTCTGACTGAAGCACGTCGGCGTCGGGAACCGGGCGGCGGACGTGAGTGGACAGGCACCCATGAGCCAGGACTCGGCCATGGCCAACCGGTTGTCGGGGTATCCGGCATAGGCTGCCCTGTCTGAGCTTGCACCGAGTCAAAAGTCCGAGCGGATTTCGGCACGGTAGCTGAAGCGGTCGGCCCTACCCTTGGTGGTACGGACTTCCACGATACGGTCGTGGCTGGTGTAGGTCATCCGCTTGAGCACCACCACCGGGGTGCCGGGAGCGATGTCCAGCAGGGCGGCGGTGTGGGTATCGGCGGCTTCTGCGGTCAGGGTTTCGTCGGCCCGGACGACGGGGATGCCGAATCGGTCGAGGATCAAGGCATAGAAGTAGTCGGGAATATAAAGCTCGGAATCTTCCAGCCCCGGCACCAGTACGCTTGGCCACCAGCTGTACTCCACCAGGGTCGGGGCGTCATCGACCACTCCCAGGCGTTCAATATAGGTGACTGGACTGGTCTGGCTCAGGCCGAGGCGGGTATATACGTCATCGGGAGCCTGGCGGATAGCGCGATCGGTGGTGGTCTTGTGGATACGCACGTCCTTGCCGTCGGCGTCCCCGTAGCTGACAAAGCGAAACAGGGTTTCCTCGAAGTCGGTCCGCGAGACATAGGTGCCCTTGCCCTGATGGCGGAACAGCAGTTTTTCCCAGACCAGATTGGAGATGGCCTTCTTGACCGTTCCCTGACTGATCTGCAGCCGGTCGGCGAGCTGCCATTCGGGTGGAATGAGGTCGCCCGGGGCCAGGTCCCCCCGTTCGATCAGGCCGCGAATATGGTCCTGCAGCAGTCGGTACAGCGGTTTCCCCGGCTGTGCCACCATCACCTCGGGGGAGAAGAGGCCAAGGCGATCAGATTCGTTTTCACTGGTCATTCGCAAGATCCCGCTGCTGGCAAGGTCGGAAGGGGAGGCTGCTCGGGTCAGGCGCTTGTCTGACTCGCCGCTGCCCTGCAGCAGCGTGACGGCGCTCGCCTCTTTCACACCTTGATTCATCCGTTTCATTCTTAAGTGGTATTTCATCAATCTATCACGGGGCTCCTGTGCAGACACCTTTCCGGCCGTGTGACCCCTGGCCTCAGACCGGAAAGAGAAACAGCGGGCGGCGGGTGCGACGACTGATCTTGCGCGCCACCGAGCCAAGCACCATATGACCCAGCCCGGACTGGCGCTGTGTTCCCATGACGATGCAATCGGCATCGATTCTGTCGGCCTCCTGCAGGATGATTCGGGATGGCTTGCCAATGCGGACGTGAATCTCCTTCAGGGAGGCGTGGTAGCTGTCTTCCGAGGCCAGCGTCGAGTGGCCGAAGTCTTCAAGGCGGCGCTTGATTTCGTCGATGGCCTGCCGGGTCGCTCGTTCGCGATAGTTGTCCAGCGGGGAAACGGCGGTATAGCGGCTGGCCAGGCTGTCTTTCAACAGTGCCGGATCTTCGATGACGTGCAGCAGGTGGACCGCGGCGCCGAAGCGTTCGGCGATACCGATGGCCTTGCGGAAGACGTCGGGGCTGTGGGCGCTGAGGTCAGTGGCATACAGCAGCCGGGATATCTGGAAGCTCATGGCTTCATCCTCAAAAAGGTTGGATGGCGCAGGCGGTGAACCGACGTGGCCGAGGAACCTTTGACGCCAAGGCCGGGCTCGCCGGCGCCAGGCCCGCCCGAAACATCGATCAGGCAGGACCCTGGGTACCGCGAGCGCAGGCCAGGGCATCGGGCGCCAGGCTAGGCCGGTGCTTGATGCAGATGGTCGATCATCTCCGCAATCTTGAGGCGCTGGACCTTGCCGGAGGGCCCTCTGGGCAGCCATTTCACGATGTGAACATGTTCAGGCGCCTTGTAGTCACCGACCTCCTCGCGACAGTAGTCGAGAAGTTCTTGCTGGGTCGCCCGATGGCCTTCCTTGAGCACCACGACGGCCTCTACGACCTGCCCGTAGTGCCGGTTTTCCATGGGATAGGCGGCTGCCTCCAGCACCGCCTCATGGGCCAGCAGGGCGTCATCGATCTCGCGCGGGGCGATGTTCTCGCCGCCCTTGATGATCAGCTCCTTGATGCGGCCCGTGATGAAGAAGAAGCCTTCCTCATCGCGATAGCCAAGGTCGCCGGTGTGCAGCCAACCTTCGTTATCGATGGTGTCTGCTGTGGCCTCGGGATTCTTGTAGTACTCCTTCATGACGTTGTCGCCGCGGACCACGATTTCACCGATCTGGTGGCAGGGCAGTACCTGTCCTGCCGAGTCGAAGACACTGACCTCGTTGCGGTAGGCGATACCGGGGGATCCGTAGCGAGATTCGAAAGGGGGCAAGGGGTTGGACAGGATCTGGGCCGCGGTTTCGGTCAGTCCCATGGTTTCCACCAGGCTGACACCGAAGGTGGTCTCGAAACGGCGGTGGCTCTCCGCCGGCAGTGCCGAAGAGGCAGATCGACCGAAACGCACCTGACGCATGCGCGGATCCTCGCGCAGGTCCTTCGACTCCGGCTTCTCGGCATGCTCCAGCAGGTAGGCGACAATCGTCGGCACGATACTGAACCAGGTGCACTGGTTGTCGAGCAGCCAGTCCCAGAATGCCGAGACACTCAGCTTCTCCGGCAGCACCACACTGCCGCCACTGATCAGTGGCGCCATGATGGTGACCACCTGGGCGTTGATATGGTAAAGCGGCAGAACGCAGAGGGCGCGATCCTTCTGGCACAGCGAGTGGGCCTCGATGGTGCACCTTCCCCCCGCGATCAGATTGGCGTGGGTCAGCACGACGCCCTTGGGCTTGCCTGTTGTGCCCGAGGTATACATCAACAATGCCTTGTCGTCGGGCGCTATCACGGGCAAGGGCGAAGACGCGATACGCTCTTGCTGCCGTGGCCCGTTGCGAGGACAGGCGACCAGAATTTCCTTCTCGCTCCCGTCGAGCAGGCCATCAAGGCGCTGCTCGTAGTGGGGCGATACGATGACAGTGGTGGCATCACAGTGCTCCAGCACGTAGCGCAACTGGGCATCCCCTGCGATGGCGTTCAAGGAGACCGCGACACGACCGCTGGCCATGATCGCCAGCAGCAGTGAGGCGGTCCACAGTCCGTTGTCCATCAGCATGGCCACATGGTCGCCGGGCTGGCAGCCGCGCGCCTGAAGAAGGCTATGCACCCACTCGACGCGCTCCTGGAGTCGGGACATCGAGACCGTCTCGCCAGTGTCGGGACAGATCAGGAAATCAGTGGCGGGTTGGCGTTCACGCTGATGCTTGATGGTGTCTTGAATGGTCATCATCTGGCCGGCCTCTAGAAGGGATTGGCGATGCCGTGCTTGTCGAAAAAACCGGAAAACAGATCCTGGGGCAGAGGGGGAGAGGCCTCGATGGTTCGCACGATGCGGGTCGTGTTGAGGTAGTGGCGGTAGTTCATGTTGTCGGAAATGCTGTTCTTGCCCCAGCTACCGCAGCCCATCGACAAGGAAAACGGAAGGGCGTTGTCGAAGTTGCCACCATTGCCGAAGGCGTGGGCCTGATTGACGATCACCCGGCAGACCGGCATCTCCAGTCCCAGCTTCTCGATGTGCTCATCGGTGGTGCTGTGGATACCGCAGGAGTGCCCCTTGCCCTGGTATTCGAGCAGTTCCCTGGTGATCGCAAAGGCATCCTCGAAGTGTCTGGCCCGGTAGAGGGTCAGCACCGGTGACAGCTTTTCGCCCGAAAAGGGGTAGTCCGCCCCGATGCCGCTTTCTTCCACCAGCAGGATCGAGGCGTCGAGACACGCCGGACGATCGAGCCCCACGGTGCTGGCGATACTGCCGGCATCCCGGGCGATCACGTCACGACTGAGGTTGCCATCCGTCCACATGCGACCTTCGAGAATCCGCTTTTCCTGTTCGGTCAGCAGTACCGCCGCGTGGTCTCGCAGTGCCGAGACCATGCTGTCGTAAACGCTGTCGAGGATGACCAGGCTGTTCTCCGAGCTGCAGCTGGTCGCATTGTCGAAGGTCTTGGAGGCAAGAATCTTGCGCGCGGCATCTGCGATATTGGCGCTTTCATCGATGATGACCGGGACATTGCCTGCCCCGACGCCGATGGCCGGGGTGCCACTGGAATAGGCGGAGCGCACATTGTTCTGGGAGCCGGTGACGACGATCAGGTCGACCAGTTGCATCAAGGCATGGGTGCTCGCCTTGGTCACCGGGTCCGGTAGCAGTTGCACCAGATCCCGGGGGGCTCCGATACGGGCGAGCTCGTCCTGCATGTAGTTCACCAGCCGTTCGCACACGGCGTAGCCCTTGGGCGAGGGAGCCAGCACGATGGCGTTGCGACCCTTGAGTGCGTTGATCGTCTTGTTGGTGGGCGTGGCCGCGGGGTTGGTGGAAGGCACCACGGCGCCGACCACGCCGATCGGGCGGGATATCTCGACGATACCTGTGCTCGGGTCTTCGGAGACGATACCCACGGTGCGCTTGCCCTCGAGGTTGGCCAGCAATCCAAGGGTCTTGCGGTGGTTCTTGGCGATCTTGTCGGAAACCTTGCCAAGCCCGGTGGTGGCCACCGCGAGTTGTGACAGCTCCTCATTTCGCGTGGGCTCCATCAACGCCCAGGCGGCGGCCAGCACGACTTCATCGACTTGCTGCTGGTCGTATTGCTCGAACCTTCGCTGGGCTTCTCGGGCTCGTTCGACAATGGGGGCTACCAGCCGGTAGGCGCTATTGTCGTCAGAAGAATGCTTGTGGTTGGTATCCATGTTGCTACCTCGACGTGTCGATGGGGTAAGCAAGGGCGGCTCAGGGTATGGATGGCGGCTCCCTGCGGTGCAGGGGAATGAGGCCTGTGTTCCACGCGTCGCTACCCTTGCTTTCGTTGCCGTTGGCCTGAAATCCGCAGAGGTCACGGTGTCTCGAGCTGAGCGAAGAGTTCAGTCAGGTACGCTTGCTGTTGTTTCCACAGCGCCTCGAGGTCGGACGCTTCCATGACGCGAAGGGTCGATCCGCCTTCTTTCATCTGCTCGGCGATTCCCTCGTCCTGGAACATGTCGATGAAGTTGGAAGAGAGGTAGTCGACCGTTTCCGCGTCGACCCCTCTGGGAACCATGATCCCCCTGAGGTTGAGGCTGGTGTCGTCGACGTCGTATCCCGCTTCGATAAAGGTGGGTACATCCGGCAGGAAATCTTCGCTTCTTTCGAGATCGGCAATGCCGAGGATCTTGATGCGGTCCTGGTTGCGGAAGGCGTCGGACAAGTTGTTGAATCCCGCCATCACCTGACCACCGACAACAAACCTGAGGGCGTCCACTCCTCCTGAGGTAGGAAGGTACTTCAGGGTCACCTCGGCGCTTTGCTGAAGCTGAAGGGCAGCAATATGGTGTCCGACGTAGAGCCCGGCGCCCGAGACCGTCAACTTTCCAGGATTGGCTCTTGCGTACTCCACCACGTCATCGATGGAATCGAACTCACTGTCCTTGCCGACGATGAGTACGGCAGGGTCTGCGCCCCAGTTTGCAATGGGCTGCAGGTTCTCGATGCTGTAGTCGGTGTCGTACATGATCGACTGAGCGATGAAGTGCGGCACGTTATAGGCCGCAATATCGTAGCCATCGGTAGCGCCGGTACTGACAAACTGATTCCAGCCGATCTGTCCGCCTGCACCCGGGCGGTTGATCACCGTGACCGGCTGCCCGAGGTACTCATCGCCCTTCGAGGTGACGATCCTGGCCTGGAAGTCTGTCGCACCACCAGCCGAATAGGCGACCGTCAGATTCAAGGGCTTTTCCGGGAAGTCCGCCAGGCTGGGGAGGGGAGAAAGCAACAGACAGAGCGCGAGGGTTGACGCTGTTTGACGCTTTACTGAGGTGGCGTGAATAGTCATTGTTTTATGCCTTCTACAGAAGTAGGCCTTTGGGAAACTGCACCTTTAACAGTGCAGTGAATACGCCGAAGAGCACCGCCAGAAAGCCGGTACCGATGACGATGTTGAGAAGGATCTTTCGGCTCGAGGAAAGCCCGGGCATATAGACGCTACTGATGACGACGAACCCCACCAGGGTGGTGACGTAGAAGCCGAGAATTCGTAGTGCGAGCAGCAGCAGGAAAAAGATGGCAAGCGCCGGGATGATGCTGCCCCAGGGGATGGAGATGGCGCCTTCCTCGGCCTGGCCTGGGGCCAGGATTTCCACCGCGAGCAGCACGACTGCCAGAGTCAGTACGATCAGTGACACCACTCGGGGAAAGCTGTAGCCGTATGCCCCGCCTGCCCAGGAGGCGGCTACCAGGCCAAGTGCAATGATCAGTGCGCCGAGGGCCACCTGACGCGGTTTAGTGAGCATCATGGTTGGCCTCCGGATGTACCTGGACTCGATGATCGGGCGTCGCACGCTGGCGGGTCTTGCGGGCCTGCCAACTGGCGTAGAGGCTGTAGGCCACCGACAGCAGGCACAGCGAGACCAGCAGGATATTGAGCCAGCCACCGAACATGTAACGCAGCATGCCGTCGCCGGCCTGGGCCAGCATCTGACTCTGCAGGAAGTTGGTTTCGGCAATAGGGCCGAGAATGATGCCGAGTACGATGGGCCCGGGGGTGAAGCCGTACTGCATGCCGAAGTACATCAGAGAGCCCATGGACATCATGATGATGACGTCGGAGAAGCTGTTCTGGACGCTGTAGGTGCCGAAGATGGCCAGCGTGGTCACCGCCGCCGCCATGATGTGGCGAGGAATCCGAATGACGTACTTGCCGATCCCGCTGATCCACAGCCCACACACCACCAGCAGAATCTGGCTGATCAGCAGTGCTCCCATGAAGGTCCAGGCGACCGAGGCATGCTGGGTGAACAGGTCTGGTCCGGGAAAGAGGCCTTGAATCAACAGGCCGCCGAGCAGCACCGCGGCGGTGGGGCTGCCCGGTATGCCAAGCGACAGCATGGGCACCAGTGACGCCCCGACCATGGCGTTGTTGGCACTTTCTGCAGCGATGATGCCCTCCGGCTCGCCCTTGCCGAAATTGTCCTTGTTGTGACTGAATTTCTTGCACTGGTCGTAGGCAATCAGCCCGGCAATCTGGCCACCGGCGCCGGGAATGATGCCGACGATGATGCCGGACAGGCTGCCGATCACCAGCGCCTTGACCTTCTTCAGGTTGAAGATGATCGCCTTGATCACGGAGGTGGGTGCCATGTCGAAGCGTTCGCCGCCGTTGGCACCCTTGGCGCCCTCTACCATCTGCAGCACCTGGGGTATCGCAAACAGGCCGATCAGGGCCGGGATGATGGTGATGCCGCCCTGCAGATGCTCGCTGAAGACGAAGCGTTCGGTGCCGGTCACCGGGTTGAAGCCGATCAGCGAGATCCAGACGCCGATCGCGCCGCCGAGCAAGCCCTTGAGTACCGAGGCGCTGCCCAGAGAGCCGATGACGGTGATGCCGAGGATGGCCGTCCAGAACAGCTCCGGGGGGCCAAACTTCAGCGCCACATTGACCAGGTAAGGGGTCAGGAAGATCAGCACCAGGACCCCCAGCACGCCCCCGACGGCGGAGCTGATAAAGCAGTAGTACAGCGCCTGGGTCGCCTTGCCGGCCTTGGCCATGGGGTGGCCATCCAGCATCGTTGCAATGTTGGCGGGCGCCCCGGGAATGTTGATCAGGATGGCGCTGACCGCGCCGCCGGCGACCGTCGAGGTATACAGAACGCCAAGCAGGATCAGCCCCGAGGTAGCGTCCATCTTGAAGGTGAAGGGGATCAGTAGCGCCACCGCCATCGTCGGACTGAGCCCCGGCGTCGCCCCCAGAATCAATCCGACGATCGTGCCGCCGATCAGGATAAGCAGGTTCCAGCCGCTGAGAACCTGCGGAAGGTAATGCAGTAGTTCCACCTTGAGCCTCCCGTGACGCCACAGGGGCGGGCGTCTGTTGTCGTTGTCATTCAGTTGGGATAAGCGCGTTTGCCTTTGGCGTGCTTTCTTTCACCGGCTTGATGGCGGTCGCATCAAGGTTGGTGAGTGTGTAGAGGGTCTGGATCAAGTCATTTAACAGATGTACATGAGTTGTATGTCTAGAAGTCTCCCGCGTGACTGTCAACGTATTTTTCCCTCCGAAATGCCGCTGCAATGCAGCAATGGCGGGCCTTTCAGCGGGATGCGGGTGTTCGGCAAAAGGAGCGTGATCGATCCTGCAGGCAAGGGTGCAAGGGGCGCGGATGGAGGGGCGGGCGAGCGGTGGGAGGCGCTGCAGGGGCTTGGCGGAGCAAACAGGGTGGCACGACGACGGTCTGTTTTTATAAAAAACGAACCGTAACGTATCAAATAATGAAATTCGTCTTGACCGGGCACGAATCGGCCGCTACCTTTGGATTAAGTTTCGCAAATCGGAACTTATGGTATCGAAAAGCTTGAGGCGACCGATCCGGAGCGGCTCAAGCCAAGACAAGGCCCGAGGCCCTGATGGCCGACGCCGCCAGCATCCGCTTTTGTTCCCTGGAGGAGCCCCATGAGTCACAACGACAACACCAACAAGCGCCAGGTCGTGAAGGGTAAGCAGAAGATGACGCCCTCCGAGGCCTTCGTCGAAACCCTCGTCGCCAATGACGTCACCGACATGTTCGGCATCATGGGCTCGGCCTTCATGGACGCCATGGACATCTTTGCCCCTGCCGGCATTCGTCTGATTCCGGTGGTGCACGAGCAGGGCGCGGCCCACATGGCCGACGGCTATGCCCGTGTTTCCGGCCGCCATGGTGTGGTCATCGGCCAGAACGGCCCCGGCATCTCCAACTGCGTGACCGGCATCGCGGCGGCCTACTGGGCCCACAGCCCGGTGGTCATGATCACACCGGAAACCGGCACCACCGGTATCGGCCTGGGCGGCTTCCAGGAGTGCAACCAGCTGCCGATGTTCCAGGAGTTCACCAAGTATCAGGGCCACGTGACACACCCGGCGCGCATGGCCGAGTACACCGGTCGCTGCTTCGAGCGGGCCATGTCGGAGATCGGTCCGACCCAGTTGAACATTCCGCGTGACTACTTCTACGGCGAGATCGAGGCCGAGATTCCCGAGCCGCGTCGCATCGACCGCGGCCCCGGTGGCGCTCAGTCACTGGACGAGGCGGCGGCCCTGCTGGCCGAGGCCAAGTTCCCGGTGATCGTTTCCGGTGGTGGCGTGGTCATGGCCGACGCGGTGGAAGAGTGCAAGGCCCTGGCCGAGCGCCTCGGCGCGCCGGTGGTCAACAGCTACCAGCACAATGACTCCTTCCCCGCCAGCCATCCGCAGTGGTGTGGTCCGCTGGGCTACCAGGGCTCCAAGGCCGGCATGAAGCTGATCTCCCAGGCCGACGTGGTGCTGGCACTCGGCACCCGTCTCGGGCCCTTCGGTACCCTGCCGCAGCACGGCATGGACTACTGGCCGAAGGACGCCAAGATCATCCAGGTGGACGCCGACCACAAGATGCTCGGCCTGGTGAAGAAGATTTCCGTCGGTATCTGCGGCGACGCCAAGGCCGCCGCGGTCGAGCTGAGCCAGCGCCTCGAGGGCCGTGACCTGGCCTGCGACGCCTCCAAGGACGAGCGTCTTGCCAAGATCAAGGCCGAGAAGGACGCCTGGGAGAAGGAACTCGACGAGTGGACCCACGAGCGTGATCCGTTCAGCCTCGACGCCATCGAGGAAGCCAAGGACGAAAAGCCGTTCTCCGGCGGCGAGTACCTGCACCCGCGTCAGGTGCTGCGTGAGCTCGAGAAGGCCATGCCGGAAGACGTGATGGTCTCCACCGATATCGGCAACATCAACTCGGTGGCCCACAGCTACCTGCGCTTCGAGAAGCCGCGCAGCTTCTTCGCCCCGATGAGCTTCGGCAACTGCGGTTACGCCCTGCCGACCATCATCGGTGCCAAGACCGCCGCGCCGCATCGTCCAGCCATCGCCTACGCCGGTGACGGTGCCTGGGGCATGAGCCTGATGGAGACCATGACCGCCGTGCGTCACGGTATCCCGGTCACCGCGGTGGTGTTCCACAACCGCCAGTGGGGCGCCGAGAAGAAGAACCAGGTCGACTTCTACAATCGTCGCTTCGTGGCCGGCGAGCTCGACAACGAGAGCTTCGCCGAGATCGGCCGCGCCATGGGTGCCGAGGGCATCACCGTGGACCGTCTGGAAGACGTGGGCCCGGCGCTGAAGAAGGCGGTGGACATGCAGATGAACGAGGGCAAGACCTGCATCATCGAGATCATGTGTACCCGCGAACTGGGCGACCCCTTCCGCCGTGACGCCCTGAAGAAGCCGGTGCGTCTCTTGGAGAAGTACCAGGACTACGTCTGATACCGGCGGCGAAGGACTCCCCTGTCTGACTCGCCACGCAAGACTCTCTCGTCCGGTATGACGACATTGCCCTGGCCTGGTGCCAGGGCTTTTTTACATTCGCCAGAGGGTGGTAAAGAGCCCCGGCCGAGTGAAGGGATGGGCGGAGTCTCCGATAACAATGACCCCGGGAGAGCTATTCCGATGAAAGCGCTCAATCATATACGCGACATGGCCCGCCAGGACCCCAGACGTATCGTGCTGTGCGAGGGCGACGATGCGCGGGTGCTCAAGGCAGGACTGGCGGCAAGCCAGGCCGGCTATGCCCGAATCTTGCTGGTGGGGGATCGTCAGGCGATCGACGCCCGGGCCGAGGCCGAAGGGCTCGAGATTGGGGCGATCGAGCTGATCGATCCCGCCGACTCCGAGCACACCGATCGCCTGGCAACGCTCCTGCTGGAACTGCGCGGGCCCAAGGGCATGACGGCCGAGGATGCCGCCCAGCGGGTACGTGAGCCGCTGATCTTTGCCAACCTGATGGTCCGCGACGGCCTGGCCGACGGCTGTGTGGCCGGGGCGGTGCACACCACCGCCGACGTCGTCCGTGCCGCCATCCAGTTGATCGGCAAGGCGCCGGGGGCGAGCCTGGTGTCGAGCTTCTTTCTGATGATGTTGTGCAAGGAGTTCCATAGCCTGAAGGGGGGCATGATCTTCTCCGACTGCGGGCTGGTGGTGGACCCCGACGCCGAGGCGCTGTCGCAGATCGCCATGGCCGCCGCCGACAGTGCCGAGGCGCTGCTCGACGAACCGGCACGGGTGGCGATGCTGTCGTTCTCCACCAGCGGCAGCGCTCATCACGCCTCGGTGGACAAGGTCGTGGAGGCGGCGCGCAAGGTCAAGAACGCGCGCCCGGGCCTGGCCATCGACGAGGACGTGCAGCTCGACGCCGCCATCGTCGCCGAGATCGCCGAGCGCAAGCTGCCGGACTCCAGGGTCAAGGGCAACGCCAATGTGCTGATCTTCCCGGACCTTGAGGCTGGCAATATCGGCTACAAGCTGGCCGAGCGGATCGGCGGCGCCGAGGCTATCGGTCCGCTGCTGCAGGGCCTGGCGCGGCCTGCCAATGACCTCTCGCGGGGCTGCAGCGAAGAGGATATCGTCAACGTGATCGCCGTCACCACGGTCCAGGCCCAGCGCCTGTCGGTGGCGTAACATTCATCTGGCCGGCCGGGAGGGAAGATGACACTGGTACCCGAGGGAATGGAGCTCTCTGGCCTTTTGGCGGTAATACTGATCACGGTGCTGGCAGGCTACCTGCACACGGTGTCCGGGTTCGGTATCGGCATGATCATCATCGGCGTGGCCAGTGGCTTCGAGCTGGTCAGCGTCGCCACCCTGGTGGCGGTGGTCAGTCTGGTGACCCTGGTCAACAGCGCCGTGGCGCTGCCCGGCAAGCTGCATCATCTCGACCGGCGCCATGTGCTGGCGCTGGGGCTCGGCATCGTGCCGTCCATCGGCCTCGGGGTGTGGGCGCTGAACTGGCTGAGCGTCAGCGCCGAGGCGCTGTTGATGCTGATGCTGGGGGCGCTGGTGTTCTACGGCGGGCTCAGCGTGGGCCTGCGGCCGCGCCCACGCGCGGCCGTATCGTCCTCGGCAGGCTTCGCCGCGAACGGCGTCATGACTGGGCTGCTGGCCGGAATGTTCGGCATGCCCGGGCCGCCGGTCATCTACCACTGCTATCGCCAGCCGCTGCCCACCGAGACCATCCGGCTATTGCTGATCGCTTGCTTCGCCATGACCTCGGGGGTGCGCACCCTGTATGTCGGCGCCGCCGGCGGGCTCGATGCCCAGGTCTGGCTGTTGGCGTTGTGGACCCTGCCGGCGGTGGCGCTGGCCACCTGGGCCGGACGCCGCTATCCGCCGCCCTGCAGCGCCGTGCTATTGAGACGAGTGGCCATGCTGACGCTGATGGTGATAGGCGTGGGGCTGATGCTCGACGGCAGCCTGGCGCTGTGGACCAGGGCGTGAGGTTCGCACAGATACTACAACGGAACAGGAGTTTGCCCGTGAGAGTCGCCATGGAAGAGGCACCGCTTGGGGTGCTGTGTCTGGATTCTTCCTTTACCAAGCCGCTTGGTCATCTGCGCAACCCCGACACCTTTCGCCACCCGATACGCTACGAGGTGCTGCAGGGCATCGATATTCCCCGCCTGCTGCATGCACCCGGGGATGAGCTGGGCGCGCTGCTGGTGGACCGCGCCAGGCGTCTGGAGCGTGAGGGGGTGTGTGCCATCGCCGGGAGCTGTGGCTTCATGGCGCGCTATCAGGAACGGGTCGCGGCCGCGGTGACGGTGCCGGTGGTATTGTCCAGCCTGACCCTGCTGCCGTGGCTCGCCAGCGTGCACGGTGGCACAGGACGGATCGGCGTGCTGACCGCAGACGCGGGGGCGCTCAAGCGCGCCCACTTCGTCGGCGCTGGCTGGCAAGGGCCTCTGCCGGTGGTGCAGGGGCTCGAAGACGGTGATGAGTTTCGTCAGGTGATCCTGGAAGGTCGACGCGATGACCTGGATCTCGCCGCCATGGCGCAGGAGCTGGCACAGGCAACCCGAAGACTGAAAGCGCAAGCGCCGCTGGACGCGGTAGTGCTGGAGTGTACCGACCTGAGCGCTTTCGTGGAGGTGGTGCGACGGGAGGCGGGCTGCCCGGTCTACGATATTGTGCCGGCACTCGAGCTGATCCTTCGCTCCGCTGCCGGCAGGCAGCAATCGGCGCCGGACCCGCTCGTCACGGGCTGAGCGGCGACAGCGCGCGCCGGTGCCAGGTGTCGAGTCCCTTTTCCAGATAGGGCAGAAACCGCTGGCACTGGCGCGAACTGGTGTGAAAGCGCGAAGTGATCACGGCGATATCGAGGTCGATGGCGGGAACGAAGGGCAGGATCGCCACGGCGCAGTCGCGACGCATCAGAAAGCTCCAGGCCGAGACCGGGTCCACCAGGGCATGGCCGATGCCGGCATTGACCAGGCTGATGGCGGAAGGGAACAGGTGGGTTTCGGCGGCGATCTGCCAGTCGGCGCCGGCCTGTCTGAGCGCCTGCTTCAACTTGAGTGTGCTCTGGTGGTGCTCGTCCAGGGTCACCAGGGCCTTGCCGTCAAGATCCGCCGCCTCTACCTGAGCAAGGCCCGCCAGCGGGCTGTGGCGCGGTACCGCCAGGTGCATGCGCAGGGACAGGTGGCGGGCATCGAGGTCGTTAAGGTCATCCTGGCGTTCGATCACGCCGACATCGAACTGGCCCTCGGCCACCCAGTCCCGGATCTTGCGCGAGCTGAAGGTCTGCAACGACAGCCGGGTATCGGGATAGTCGGCCAGGTACTCGGCCATGATCCCGGGCATGGCGGTGGGCGAGAGCCCCGGCATGCAGCCCAGGATCAGCTTGCCCGCGCGGCCCTGGCGCAGGCCATCGGCGAGTTCGTCCAGATGTGATACCGACGCCAGTACCTTGTCGACCCCCTCCATCAGATAGCGGGCCTCGGGGGTCAGCTCGGTGCCGTAGTTGTTGCGGCGAAACAGCAAGAACCCCACCTCCTGCTCGAGATTGGCGATGGCCGAACTGACCGCCGGCTGGCTGAGTTCCAGACGACGGGCGGCCTTCGACAGGCTGCCGGTGTGCACAACCTCACGAAATATCTGGAGCTGGCGAAGCTGGTGACGAACCTTCATGGGCGTCCCTCCGGGCGCCCTCGGGAAGTGAGCGAGCGCCTCTAAATTATATTTATGGTTTCATAGTTATCTCAAAGTTGTCTTTATGGCAATGGCGGTCGATGCTGAAACCACCCCCAACAACCATAACGAGGGTAGTTTCATGAATCCCATCGACCTCGGCGGTCTGCTTCTGTATTTCGCGATACTGATCTACATCGGCTATCGCAGCGCCAAGAAGGTCTCCGGCAGCGCGGACTTTGCGGTGGCCGGCAACAAGATCATCTGGCCGGTGCTGTTCGCCACCCTGGCGGCTTCCTTCCTCGGCGGCGGCGCCTCCATGGGGCGTGCCGGCAAGTCCTTCGACGAAGGCTACGCCTTCATGGTCGCCGCCTCGGCCTTCCCCCTGGCCACGGTACTGGCGGGTCTGTTCATCGCCCCCCGGCTCAAGCGCTACGTCAACGCCCAGACCGTAGGCGACATCATGGCGCAGCACTTCGGTGCCAGCGCGCGACTGTTCACCGGCATCTTTTCGCTGGTGTTCTGCATCGGCATCCTCGGCGCCCAGGCCCTGGCGGTGGGCACCGTGTTCCACGCCATCCTCGGTATCGAGGTCTCCACCGGCATCCTGATCGGCATGGCGGTGGTGCTGTTGTATTCCACCGTGGGTGGCATGTGGGCGGTGATCCAGACCGACGTGGTGCAGTTTCTGATGCTGGCGGTGTTCCTGCCGGTGACTATGCTGATCGGCATCCATGATCTGGGCGGCCCCCAGGCGCTGGTGGAGCGGTTGCCCGAGGGCCACTTCAGCCTGATGGGCGACTATTCGGTGGGCATGTTCCTGTCTATCTTCATCGCCTTTCTGCTCGGCGAGACCCTGGTGCCGCCCTACACCCAGCGCGCCCTGTCGGCCCCTGACTCGCGCCACGCTCGTATCGGCTATTCGGTGGCCGGCGGCTTCGGCTTCCTGTTCTATCTGGTCAGCGCCACCATCGGGCTGGTCGCGCTGGTGCTCTATCCGACCATCTCGCCCGACCAGGCGATGCCGACCCTGATCCGCGACGCCCTGCCGGTGGGCATCACCGGACTGGTGCTGGCCTCGCTCCTGGCCGTGGTGATGTCCACCGCCGACTCCTACCTCAACTCGGCGGCGGTGATCTTCGTCGGTGACATCTACAAACCCTTTATCGAGCCTGACGTCAGCGAGAAGAAGCGGCTGTGGATCGAGCGACTGGTCAACCTGCTGATTGGCCTCGGCGCGGTGGTCTTCGCCCTCTACGCCACCTCGATCATCGATGCGCTGCTGCTCAGCTACGCGCTGTGGGCGCCGACCATTCTGCTGCCCTTCGTGTTCGCGGTGCTGTTCGATCTGCGCTGCACCCGCTCGGCGGTCGCCGCCATGCTCGCCGGCGCCCTGGTGACCATCCTGTGGAAGTGGGGCCCGTTCGACCTGCAGGCGGCGACCGGTCTGACCGCGCTGATCGCCGGCGTCATCGCCAATGTGCTGGTGTTTGTACTGGTCTACCGACTGTTCCGCTCGGTCCCCGACGCCCCTGTCACCGCCAAGGCTCAGTGAAGGAGATTCCCATGACCTTGTACGCTCTTGCTCTGTATACCGTCAGTGCCGTCAGCATCCTCACCGCGGTGGGGGTGGGTATCGCCTCCTGGCGCTTCTACCGCGACAACTGAACCCCACGATATCGCCCACAAGACGCGGCTGGCCCCAAGCACGGGCCGGCCGCCCTCGTCCAACAGGAGACTGTGCATGAATACCATCGCCGTCGTGGGTGCCGGCATCGTCGGGCTGGCCGTGGCGCGTTCGCTGGCGGGACGTGGCCACCGGGTACAGCTTTTTGACCCGGGCCCGCCGGGGGAGGGCACCTCCTTCGGCAACGCCGGCCTGATCGCCAACTACGCCACCTCGCCCATGGCCAGTATCGATACCTTGAGGCAACTGCCTGGAGAGCTGTGTCGGCGTGACGCCTCGCTGTCTGTTGACCCTCGCTATCTGGCCCGCCTGGCGGGCTTTGGTCCGCGCTTTCTCAAGGCGGCGACGCCGTCGCGTTTCGCCCGCCACAAGTCGGATCTGGTGGCGCTGATTCAGGATGCGGTCAAGGCTCAGCACGCGTTGCTGGAGTCGCTCGAGGCGCCGGATCTGTACGCCGACACCGGCTGTCTGCAACTCGCCCGCCAAGGCGACCCGCTGGCCGCGACCCTGGAGGCGTCGGCCCGTGCCAAGCGGGCCGATGGGGTGGCCTGTGAGGCGCTTACGGCGCAGGAGGTGCGCGATCTGGAACCCACGATCCATCCCGCGGATCTCGTCGGCGGCCTGTACTTCCCCGAGACGCGCCACCTCAAGGATTCCCTGGCGGTGAGCCGAGCCCTGTGGCAGCGCCTGGCAGGCGAGGGCGTGGTGCAGCATGGTGCCCGCATCAGGGGGTTGGTGCCGCTGGCCGCGGGGGGCTGGCGCCTGATCGGTGAGAAGGGCGAGAACGGCGAGTCCCGTGAGTACCAGGCCGACCAGGTCGTGCTGTGCGCGGGCATCGCCAATGATGCCCTGCTCAAGTCGCTCGGCGTGTCGCTGCCGGTGGTGAGCGAGCGCGGCTACCACGTGCGGCTTGAAACGCCGCTTTCGCTGTCGCGCCCGGTGGGCTGGCTGGCCCGCCACTTCTATGCCACCCCCATGCATGGCGGCGTTCGCCTGGCGGGCACCACCGAGTTTACCGCTCCTGACCGCGCCGCCGACGAGCGCCGCTGGGAAAGGCTCAAGGGCTGGGGGGAAGCGCTGTTCGGACGGCCCCTGAGCCTGGCGGAGCGCTGGATGGGCGTGCGCCACTCGACACCGGACGGCCTGCCGGTGGTAGGGCAGGTAACGGGCAGAAAAGGGCTCTTCGTGGCCTACGGCCACGGCCACCTGGGGCTGACCCAGTCCGCCCACACCGGCGAATTGATCGCGGCCATGATCCACGGCGAAGCCCTGCCTGACTACGTCGCCAGCTTGTCCCCTGCCCGGTTCTAGTAGCGACGCCTCGACAACATCAGCTCCACCACTTCGTCGAGCAGGGCGTTGTCGAGGGTCTGGTCCAGGGCGATGACCCGGTGGCGGGCGTAGTAGGGACTCAGGTCCAGGCCGACGCCGAGGCCGATGATATCGATGGGGCCGGGGCGACGGCCGTTGCCGCCGCCGAAGGTTGCGACCACCGAGCGCAGGTGGTTGTCGAGGTAGTGGCGGTCGTTGGCCAGGTTGGTGGCGCTGTCCGAGGGGCTGCCGTCGGAGATCACCACCAGCAGGCGGCGATTGACGTCTGCCGCCATCAGGCGCTGGCAGGCCCACTCGACCGCTTCACCGTCTATCCCTTCCTTGTACAGGTCGGCCTTGAGCAGGGCGGCAAAGCGCTTTCGCGCGCGTCGCCACGGCTGCTGGGCGTCCTTGAAGATCAGATGGCGCGCCTCGTTAAGCCGTCCCGGCGTGGCGGGGCGCCCGGCCTTGAGCCAGTCGCGCTGGGCTCGGCCGCCGTTCCAGGCGGCGGTGGTGAAGCCCAGCACCTCGCTGTCGACACCGGCCATGTCCAGCGCCCGGGTCAACAGCTCGACCAGCATGGCGATGGACTCGCCGTGGGCCTTCATCGAGCCGGAGCAATCGATCAGCAGGGTGACCTGGGCGTCACTGACCGGACGGTAGCGCTCGCGCCGAAAGACGCGCCGCTCCTGAGGGGAGGAGACGATCTGGGACAGTCGGCGGCCGTCGATGACGCCGCTTTCCTCGCCGTCCTGCCAGCCATCGCGATCGGCCACCGACAGGTGGCGACGAAACTGGCGGGCCAGACGACGCACATTGACCTTCTGGGCGTGCAGGCGCTCGTCCAGGCGCGACCGGTACTCTTCCAACTGGGCCTGACGCACCAGGCTGTCGGCCTCGCGCTCGCTGTCGTAGGCGGTGGTGAAGGCGCGATAACGATGGGCGCCGTCGGCTAGGGTGCGGCTCTGGCCGGTGGCGGCCAGGGGCACCTCGTCGTCGAGTTCGTCCTCGCTGTCGAGCAGCAGTGCCAGCGCCCGGCGTGGGTCCTTGGCTTCGTCCTCGCGCTCGCCCTGGGGCTCGTAACCTTCGAGCTGGGCAGCGATCCAGTCGGCGATGTCGCGGGCGTGACGCTGGAATCCTTGCTGGTCGTGGCGCTCGCGCCGCAGTCCTGCCAGGGCGTGGCCCAGCGCCGGTACGATATTGGCGCGGGTCGCTTCCAGCAAGTCCTCGAATTCCTCGAGCATGGGCGCCGCCATCAGCCGTGACCGGCTGATCTGGATCACGCAGAACAGCAACAGGCCCAGCGCGCTCTCGGTGAGCTGGGCGTGGTGATAGTCCAGCGACCAGCGCTCGAAGCGTGCTTTCAGGTTGCGCGCCATGCCTGGGGCTGGCCCGTCCAGCAGGGCCTCGACCCGACACTGCTCGAGCCAGTCGTAGATCAGTCGCGGCTCGGGTTCCTCGGGGCGCAGGCGCTGGTGCAGCCGGTCGTCGCTGAAGCGCTGGCGCAATGCCAGGGCGTCGCTGACGGCGCGATAGTCGGCGAGCGACAGGCAGTCCTCGGCGAGCTTGAGGTGAGGCGCGCGCAGGGCCACCCGGGACGCCCCTCGGTAGAGCCTGCGACCGGCGTAGAACCAGTCGTGCTCACCGGTATGGGCGCGCAGCACGGCGGCTTCCAGCTCCTCCAGGTACTGCTGGCGGCGCTGGCGGGCGAGCGCCAGCGCCGCCTCGCCCGCTGCGCTCATGGCGCCTCCCCGGCGTCTGCTTTCTTGTCCAGTGAATCGCTGGCCTGTGAATCGTCGTCTGACGACACACTGGCCACGGATTCGCTGAGTTCGGCATCGAAGCAGCGCTGGTAGAACTCGGCGACCAGGGGCCGTTCGTGCTCGTCGCACTTGTTGAGAAACGATAGCCGGAAGGCCAGCGCCGGGTCGCGGAAGATCTCGCAGTTCTCGGCCCAGGTGATGACGGTACGCGGCGACATCAGCGTCGACAGGTCGCCGTTGGCGAAGCCCTTACGGGTCAGTTCGGCCACCGCCACCATGGCGTCGATGTGGCGTCGGCCACGTTCGTTGTCCTTGCTCGGCACCCGGGCGAGCACGATCTTCACTTCCTCGTCGCGGGGCAGGTAGTCGAGCTTGGCGACGATGTTCCAGCGGTCCACCTGGGCGTGGTTGAGCAGTTGGGTGCCCTGGTAGAGGCCGTCCTGGTTGCCCAGCCCCACGGTATTGGCGGTGGCGAACAGACGAAACATCGGATGCGGGCTGATGACCCGGTTCTGGTCGACCAGGGTGAACTGGCCGTCGCGCTCCAGAATGCGCTGGATTACGAACATCACGTCGGGACGCCCGGCGTCGTACTCGTCGAAGATCAGCGCCACCGGGCGCTGCAGCGACCAGGGCACGATGCCTTCCTGAAACTCGGTGACCTGGACCCCGTCGCGAATGACGATGGCGTCCTTGCCGACCAGGTCGAGGCGGCTGATATGGCCGTCCAGGTTGACCCTGACGCATGGCCAGTTGAGGCGGGCGGCCACCTGCTCTATATGGGTCGACTTGCCGGTGCCATGCAGGCCCTGAACCATCACCCGGCGGTTGCGGGTGAAACCGGCCAGGATCGCCAGGGTCACGTCGGGGTTGAAGCGATAGGCGTCATCGATGGCCGGCACATGGTCGTCGCGCGTCTCGAACACCGGGACCTGAAGGTCGGAGTCGATGCCGAAGATTTCCCGGGCGCTGTGCCAACGCTGGGCGGGGAGGGCGTCGTCGAGCAGGGGTGAGGCGTCGGCCATGGTCGTCAATCCTGAAACGCGGTGGAAAGGTGTGTCGTCACTATAGACCTGTTTTAAAAAATAACGCAAATTGTATCGAAAAATGAGATTTGATTGATCTTGTGTCGCTGCGACGATTGGCCTTTGGCGGTGATAACAGCGGTGATAACGGCGGTGGCAGCGGTCGCGACAGCGGCGCTGAATGGACATGGGCAGACGAGCGAGGAGGCGAGCATGAGCGATGTAGTGGTGGTGGGCGGCGGGGTCATCGGCCTGATGAGTGCCTGGCAGTTGGCCGAGGCGGGGCTTTCGGTGACCCAGGTGGAGCGTGGGCGCTGTGCCCGGGAGGCCTCCTGGGCCGGTGGCGGTATCGTCTCGCCACTCTACCCCTGGCGCTACAGCGCCCCGGTGTCGGCGTTGTCGGCACTATCGGAAGAGGTCTATCCGGGGCTCTGCGATGAACTCAGAGAGACCACCGGCGTCGACCCTCAGTTCAGCCGACACGGGCTTCTGTACCTGGCGGTGGAAGATGCCGACGCGGCGCGTCGCTGGGCCAGGTGTCAGGCCAAGCCGCTCGAGGACATCGACGCCGACGCCATCCGCCGAATGGAGCCGGCGTTGGCCGACACCCATTGGGTCCGCCAGGGCGAGGGCGGACTGTGGATGCCGACCCTGGGTAGTCTGCGCAATCCGCGCCTGGGCCGTGCCCTGCGTGCGCGGCTCGAGCGGCATCCGGGGGTCGAGCTGCGCGAGGGCTGTGAGGTGACCGGCTTCAAGGTCGTGGCCGGGCAGATCCAGGGCGTCGACACCGCCACCGGCGTGCTCACCGCGTCCAGGGTGCTGGTATGCGGCGGCGCCTGGAGCGGTGCCCTGCTCAAGCACCTCGGGGTCGGCATGGCGGTGGCACCGGTCAAGGGCCAGATGATGGTGCTGCGGCCGGCTCCCGGCACGCCGCGGCCGCTGTCGCGGGTGGTGCTGGCCGATGGGCGCTACCTGATTCCACGGCGTGATGGCCGCATCCTGGTGGGGTCCACCCTTGAGCATCAAGGCTTCGACAAGCGCACCACCAGCGAGGCCCGGGTGTCGCTGTATCGCAGTGCCGTGCGCCTGCTGCCGGCGCTCGCCCGGGCGTCGATCGAGCACCACTGGGCGGGCCTGCGTCCCGGCTCCCCCGGGGGGATACCCTTTATCGGTGAGGTGCCAGGATGTCGTGGCCTCCACGTCAATGCCGGGCACTTTCGCAACGGCCTGGTGCTGGCGCCGGCGGCGGCGCGGTTGGGCGTCGAGCTGATGCTGGGGCGCACCCCTTGCGTGGATCCGGCCCCCTATCGCATCCAGCGCGAAGAGCCGGCGGGCCCTGTCTCTACCCCTGGCTCGACGTCCATGTCGGGGCTGGCCCAATCGACGGCGGGCAACTGGTGCTAAGTGGCAGACGACCGGCCCCTATAGGCTCAAGGTGAGTCGAGGCGCGCTGCGCCTCGCCACCACTTTGCTGACACAGCGTGGGCGACACCCCGCCCGCGCTGCCAATAACAAGGAGTCTCACCATGAGCCAGCCCGACGCCCAGTTTCTCGCCGACTTCGCCGACGCCCTCAACCGTCACGATATCGATGCGGTGATGTCGATGATGACCGACGACTGCGAATTTCATGCAGTCGCAGGTCCAGACCTGCTCGGCAAGACCTTTCGTGGTCAGCAGGAGGTTCGCGCCGGGCTGCGTGCCGCCTGGGAAAACGCGCCGGACGCCCAATGGCTCGACGGCGTGCATCAGGTCGTGGGAGATCGCGGCTACAGCGAAAGCACCTATAGCGGCACCACCGCCGATGGCATGCGCTCCGAGGCGCGGATGATCGACGCCTTCACCTTCCGTGACGGCAAGATCGCGGTGAAGAACGCCTACCGCAAGCAGCGCCCCGCCACGCCGGTCAACAACGGCTGAGCGACCTCGGATACCTGACTCGGGAGCTTCGACATGCTGGATCTACAGACCCCGCTGGCCGCTTCGTCGGACGATGCCGCCCGGGCCACTCCGGCCCAGGCCCCCTATGATCCCGCCTATGACCCGTTGACCGCCAGGCAGGTCGGTACCGGCTGTGACTATGCGCCGACCTACTGGATCGCCACCGCCGGCGAGCCCCCGGCCGACGATGGCCCGATCGTGGCGGACACCGACGCCGACGTGGTGATCATCGGCTCCGGGTTCACTGGCCTGACGGCGGCGATCTTTCTGGCCGAGCGCTACGGCATCAAGGCCACGGTGCTCGAGGCCAACCGCGTCAGCTGGGGATGCAGCACCCGCAATGGCGGCCAGGCCCAATGCGCCTCGGGGCGACTCAAGCGGTCTCAGTGGATCCAGCGCTATGGCCTCGATACCGCGCTCAAGTTGCACCGCGAGTGTGTCGAGGGCATGCAGACCTTCAAGTCGCTGATCGCCGATATCGACTGCGACCCGCAGCCCGGCGGGCACCTGTATATCGCCCACAAGGATAGGGTGATGCCGAGCCTGGAGAAGGAGGCGCGGCTTCTGCGCGAGACCTTCGACTACGACGCTCGCATCATCGACGGCGACACCGTCAAGCGTGAGTGGGTGGGCGACAGCGAGGCGGCCGGCGCCATGCACGAGCCCGAGGGCATCGGTATCCACGCCGCCAAGCTGGCCTTCGGCTACCATCGCAAGGCGCGCGCCCTGGGGGTGAAGATCCACCCTGCGAGCCCGGTGCTTGGCTGGGAGACCCATGGCGACGTGCACCATCTGCGCACGCCAGGCGGCGTGGTCAAGGCGCGGGCGGTGGGCATGGCCACCGGCGGCTACGTCACCGGTCAGCTGAGCCCCCACCTCAAGAACCGGCTGCTGCCGATTCTGTCGAACTCCATGGTCACTCGGCCGCTGACCGAGGCCGAGATTGAGGCAACCGGTTTCCGCACCCGACAGGTGCTGACCGACACCCGAATCCTGCGCCACTACTATCGGCTGCTGCCGGACAACCGCGTGCAGATCGGCAGTCGCAGCGCCATCAGCGGCCGCGATGCCCCCAGGGAGCGCTACGCGGCGGTACTCAGGGGCGATCTGGAGCGCAAGTTCCCGGCGCTCGCCGGCATCGAGATCGACTACTCCTGGTGGGGCTGGGTGGACGTCAGCCACGACATGATGCCGCGCATCCATCAGCCGGACCCGAAGGAGAGCGTCTACTACGCCTTGGGCTATGGCGGCAACGGAGTGATGTACTCGGCCCAGGCCGGCAAGCGCCTGGCCCAGTGGATCGCAGGGGAGGGCAGGTCGCTGGATCTGCCGATCTTCACCTCGAAGCTGCCCTTTCCCAACCTGCGCGAACGTATCGAGTCGGAGGCCTTCGCCCCCTTTCGCCGATTCGGCCAGCGCTTCCTCTATCGCTACTACTACTTCAAGGACGAGGTGCTCTGAACCTGATCGGTCCCGTTCTGGATAGGGGTAACCCTCACGACGATGCCGCGACCTTGGGGTCGCGGCTTTTCAATGTCTATGGTGCTGCGGCGGGTGCTGCCGCTACTTCACTTCCTCCGGTGGCAGCATCTTGTCGAGGCGGTCGAGAAAGGCCTGCTGAACCGCTGTCACGCCGTCTTCCCGCCAGGCCACCTCGGTGACCAGGCACTCCTTTACCCCCTCCAGCGGCAGTAGGGTGACGCCCTTGCGCACATAGTTGGTGGCGCACTCCAGGTGCACGGTGACGCCGAAGTCGCAGGCGACAAAGGCAAACATGGTCTCGCTGTTGAAGGTCTCCTGGGCAACATGGGGTTCGAAGCCCGCCTGCCGACAAATCTGCTCGAGCATCTGGCGAAAGTGCAGCCACATGCTGCGGGCGCCAAGAATGAACGGCTCCCGGGCCAACTCCTCCAGCCGGATGCTCTTGCGCCCGGCCAACGGGTGGTTGTCACCGACCGCGGCGATAAAGCGATCTCGCTGGATGGGGCGGGAACGCAGCCCCGGGGTCAGCACCGGGCCGGTAACGAAGCCGAAGTCCAGGCGTCCCTCGGTCAACTCGTCGAGTTGCTGGGCGGTGGAGCCGAAGCTCAGGTCGAAGTGGATGTCCGGATTCTGGCGGCGAAAGTCGTCCAATAGTGCCGGCAACTCACCGGTGATGGCGAAGTCGGTGTAGCCGATGGCCAGCCGGCCCAGTTCTCCACGGCCCGCTCGCTGGGTCTTGAGCACTGCATCATCGACCTGGCGCAGTATCTGGCGGCTCTCCTCGAGCATGATGCGTCCCGGATCGGTGAGGCGGACCTGACGATTGTTGCGCACGAACAGCGCTTCACCGATGGCGTCCTCGAGCTGAGCGATGGTGCGGCTCAGCGCCGGCTGGGCGACGTTGAGACGCTCGGCGGCGCGGCGAAAGTGCAGGCTGTCGGCCACGGCGACAAAGGCGTAAAGGTGGCGAAGCTCGATGCGCATTGATGCCTCACAGGTATCAAGTGAACGTTAAATGATATTATACGCGCAACGATGGCGTTCCTAGGCTGGAAGTGTTCGCTTCACTTCCAACAACGACAACGTCGAGGTGACTCCATCATGCAAGACTCCTTTCACGGGGTGATCGCCTTCGCGCTGCTTGCCCTCATGCTGTGGGTCGGCAGCCAGCTGAGAAGCCGGCTGAGCTGGCTTCGGGCCTCGCTGGTTCCGGCCAGCATCGTCGGCGGCCTGATCGGTTTCCTGGCGCTTTCGCTGGATCTGCTGCCGGGCTACTCACCCGCCGACTTCACCGCTCTGACCTTTCATTTCTTCACCCTGAGCTTCATGTCGCTGTGCCTTACCGGGGGTGGTCGCCAGGACGCGCCCGGTGGTGGCGGCAGTATTGTGCGCGGCGGGCTCTGGCTGACGCTTGCCTGGAGCATCAGCCTGGGCATGCAAGGTGCCATCGGCTTTCTGGTGGTGACCGGCTACGACGCCGTGACCGGCAGCGACGTCAGCGGATTTCTGGGAGCCATCGTGACCCACGGCTTTACCCAGGGGCCGGGCCAGGCGCTGACCTACGGCACCATCTGGGAGACCGAGTACGGCATCGCCAATGCCGCCCAGGTGGGACTGATCTATGCCTCACTGGGATTCTTGATGGCGTTTGCCCTGGGCGTGCCGCTTGCCCGGCGCTACCTGACCAAGGGGTTGAACGCCAATCGTGCCTCGCGCCTGGATGACAACTTTCGCCTGGGCTTCTTTACCCGGGCGGGCGACGACGAGGGCAACCAGCAGGCTCCCGGGATGGGGCGCATGGTGTCGCACCCGGGCAATCTGGATTCGCTGGCCTACCATCTGGGCCTGCTTGCCATCGCCTACGTGATCACCCACCTGTGGCTGACCTTCGTGCAGGGCATCATCGGCAATGCCTCGCCGTTCGGCATCAACGTCGGGGTGCTGTTCAGCCACAACCTGTTCTTTCTGCACGGGCTGGGTGTCTGCGTGCTGATGCGCATGGTGATCGATCGGCTCGGGCTTTCCCACCGTGTCGATGACGAGACGCTCAAGCGGATCACCGGCAGCGCGGTGGACTTCATGGTGGTGGGAACCCTCATGAGCATCCAGTTCGCGGTGCTCTACGCGCTGCTGGCGCCTATCCTGCTGGTGACCGTGACGGTGACGATCGCCACCCTGGTGGGCTGTCTGTTGATCGGGCGGTTGAGCGGCAATCTGGGACCAGAGCGTACCGTGACCTCGTTTGGCTGCTGCTGTGGCTCCACCGGTACCGGGCTCTTGCTGTTGCGCATGATGGACGCCGACTTTTCCACCTCGGTGCCCAAGGAGCTGGCCTTCTTCAATCTGGCCATCGTGGTGGTCAACCTGCACATCCTGATGATCTTCGCTCCTATCGTGCCGTCGCTGACGCCGGCGATCTATCTGCTGGTGTTCGGCGGCACCGCCATCGCCCTGATCGCCTGCATCCCGCTGATGCTGATGTGGGGGCGGCACGGCAGAGCCTCATCGCCCTCGTCGGGCTGGGCCGAGGGTGTTCCCACCCAAGGCCATGCCGCCGCCCAGTCAGACTCAGCCTCCGCCTCCTCGCCCACCATCAGCAAGGGAGCTGCCTCCTGATGAGCATCACCGTCTATCCCGCTCGACGCATCCTGACCATGAATCCGTCCCAGCCCGAGGCGACCCATGTCGCGGTGCAGGGAGATCGCATCCTGGCGGTGGGGGATGCGCAAGCGATGCCGCCCGACGCCCGCATCGATGATCGCTTTGCCGACAAGGTGATCCTGCCGGGTTTCGTCGAAGGCCATAGCCACGCCCTGGAAGGCGCCATGTGGGACTACCTCTATCTCGGGTATTTCAGTCGGGTCGATGCCGAGGGCAAGGAGTGGCCGGGGCTGAAGAGCGTCGCCGAGATGCAGGCACGGCTGCGCCAGCATGCAGATAGCCTGCCGCCGGGCGAGCCGCTGGTCGCCTGGGGCTTTGATCCGGTCTACTTTCCCGGCCAGCGCCTGAATCGCCACCAGCTCGACGAGGCGGTGGGAGATCGACCGCTGGTGGTGCTGCACGCAAGCCTGCACGTGATGACCGTCAATTCGGCCATGCTGGCACTGTCCGGCATCAGCGAGGGGCCGCGGGTCGAGGGCATCATGCTCGACGAGGACGGCCAGCCCAATGGCGAGCTCCAGGAAATGGCCGCCATGTTCGTGGTGTTCGATGCCCTTGGCAGGAATCTGTTCGAGGCGGTGGCGTCACCCGAGGTGCTCAGGCGCTACGGTGCCATCGCGGCGGCCAAGGGCGTCACCACCATCACCGATCTGTACAACCCCTTGAGCGATGACGCCATCGCCTCGATGGTCGAGGTGACCCGGGAGGCCGATTTTCCGGTGCGCCTGGTGCCGGCCATGGGGGTGCTGGCGTGGTCGGCCGAGGAGGGCATCGCGCGGCTCCAGGCGGCGATGGGCCACAGCCATGAGCGGCTGGTGTTTGGCCCGGCCAAGCTGATGACCGACGGCTCGATCCAGGGCTATACCGCGCGGTTGAAGTGGCCCCACTACCATGACGGTCATCCCAACGGGCTGTGGAACGCCGAGCCAGAGGGACTGGTGGCGCTGGTACACGCCTACCACCAGGCGGGGCTTCAACTGCACATTCACACCAACGGTGACGAGGCCGTGGAGTTGATGCTGGACGCCCTGGAGGAGGCGCTGACCCTGTGGCCGCGTTTCGATCACCGCCATACCCTGCAGCACTGCCAGATCATCGACCATGCCCAGCTACGTCGCGCTGCCCGTCTTGGACTGTGCCTGAACATGTTCGCCAATCATCTCTACTACTGGGGTGATGTGCACCTGGAACGCACCCTGGGACCGACGCGCTGCCAGCGCCTGGAGCCGCTGGCCTCGGCCCGCCGACTGGGCATCGTCACCGCCATCCACAGCGATGCGCCGGTGACCCCGCTGGGGCCGCTGTTCACCGCCTGGTGTGCGGTCAACCGGCAGAGCGCCAGTGGCCAGACGCTGGGTCACCATGAGGCGGTGAGCGTGGAAGATGCACTGGAAATGATCACCCTGGGCGCTGCCATCACGCTGGGCATGGACGACCGTGTGGGTAGCCTGGACGTCGGCAAGTTTGCCGATATGGCGGTACTGGACGACGACCCATTGCAAGTTTCAGCACAGGATCTGCGACACATCCGGGTACACGCCACGGTGTCGGGAGGACAGGTGCATGAGGTGTGATGATCGGGTGCCGGTGACGGTGATCGCAGGTTTCCTGGGGGCGGGCAAGACCAGTTATCTCAACCGTCGGCTGGCGTCGGGGGATATCGAGGATGCTCTGATTCTGGTCAACGACGTCGGCGAGGTGAACGTCGATGTAGCGGCGATCGACTACCGCGATGATCGAGTGCTGTCGCTGTCCAACGGCTGCGTCTGCTGCACCCTGGGGGGCACCCTGGCCGAGCAGCTGTCCCAGGCGCTGCGACTCAAGGCCAGGCCAACGGAAATTCTGATCGAGGCCAGCGGCGTGGCCAATCCTCAACGGATCGCCGATATCGCCAGGCTGGCGCCGGGGCTTGAGCTTGCCGATATCGTGGTACTGGTGGATGCGAGCCAGGCTGGCCGTCTGGCGCTGGACGCCCAGGTGGGGGAGCTATGGCGCGCCCAGGTGCACGCCGCCCATCGTCTGCTGGTCAATCGTCTGCCCCAAGAGGACAGCGCGCGCGACCAGCTGCTCGGGTGGCTGGGCCAGCTCGCCCCTGGTGCGGCGGTGGCGACAGAGCCGGTACAAGTCGCTCCCGCGTCGTCCAGGACGACGTCCTCTGGCCCGGCCTTTTGGCAGGGAAATGGCGCCAAGGCATCGGCGGAGCCGTTCGCCGTGCGTGCCCGACACTCGGGGCTGACCGATGCCACCCTGCACCTTCGCCACTCCCTGGTGGCCGAGGAGCTGCAAGTGCTGCTCGAGCGCTACCGCGACTGCCTGTTTCGCGCCAAGGGTTTTGTCCGCTGTCGGCTGGCGGACGGGGAAGAATGGCGAAGTCTGCAGTTGAGCGGGCAGCGCCTCGCCTGGCAGAGCCACGGGCCGCCCGCCACCGGCGCCGTGCTGGTGTGCATCGGGCGTCGGGGAGAACGCTTTACCCGGTTGATGGAGGAGCTTGCGCAGCTCGACAGCGAGACTGATACGGCGCCGATGGCACCGATCGGGCGCTAGTCCAGCGCCTCCCGGATTCAGTTGGTGCGACGTGCCTGGGGCAGCAGGGCCGCCAGGCGTTCGATGCCACGCTCGATGCGGGTCTCGTCGATGGCCGAGAAGCCGAGCCTAAGGGTGGGGCGAGGCGCCGGGGTCAGGAAGTGCACCTCGCCGTTCTCGATCAGGATGCTGTGCTCCTCGGCAAGCCGTTTCAGCAGTGACACATCGGTGTCGGCGGGGGCCTCCAGCCAGAAGCAGGAGCCGCCGAAGGTGGAGCGGATACGCAGCTCGGGCAGGTGGGACTCGAGGGCGTCACGCATCAACAGCCAGCGGCGCTGGTAGGTCTGGCGTATCTGGCGCAGCAGGGCGTCGTGGTAGCCGCGGTCGAGAAACAGCGCCACGCTGCGCTGGTTGTTGGTGGCGGGGTGGCGCAGCATCAGCCGGCGCAGGGCGCGCGCCTCGGCGATAAAGGCGGGGGGCGCCACCATGTAGCCGAGCCGAAGGCCCGGCGCCAGGGTCTTGGACAGGCTGCCCACGTAGATCACCCGGCCATCGCTATCGAGGCTCTTGAGTGCCGGCGTCGGGTTGTCGACGAAGTTGGTCTCGCTCTCGTAGTCGTCCTCGATGACCAGATAGTTGTTGGCGCTGGCGCTGTCGAGCAAGTCGCGGCGGCGCTGCATCGGCAGGGTCACGCCGGTGGGCGACTGGTGGCTCGGGGTGACGTAGGCCAGGTGGCAATCGGCCAGGCGCTGATCGATCACCAGGCCCTGGTCGTCCACGTCCACCGCGACGATATCGTCGGTGAAGGTGCGGGCGATATTGACCATGTCGACGTAGCCAGGGTTCTCCATGGCGAAGCGTCGACCCGTCCCCAGGATCAGCATGGCGGTGATCCATAGCGCCTGCTGGGCGCCCACGGTGATCAGGATCTCCTCCGGCCGGGCCCAGACGCCACGGCGGGGCAGCAGCCGCTGGTGGATCTGTTCGATCAGCAGCGGGTCGTCTTCGCTCAGGTGGTCTGCCGACCAGCGGCGGATGGCCGGCACGCTGACCGAGTCGCGGCTGCACTCCCGCCAGTGCTGGGTGGGAAACAGGTTGGGATCGATCTGGCCGTAGAGGAAGGGGTAGTCGTAGTCGAGCCAGTTGGCCGGCTTGACGATGGTCGGCTGGCGCGAGGGTCGCATCGTCAACAGCTCGTCCCAGGGCGTCGCTGTACCGGAGTGGGAGGTGGCGCTGGCGGCTGGGAGGGCGATGTCGGCCGGGGGCGTGACGCGTCCGGCGAGGATATCCGGATTGACGAAGTAGCCGCTGCGCTCCCGGGCGACCAGGTAGCCGTCGTCCAGGAGTTGCTCGTAGGCGATCATCACCGTGTTGCGGGCCACGCCCAGCTCTTTGGCGAGCTTGCGGCTCGAAGGCAGCGCCTCACCGGTGGGCAGGTGCCCCTCGAGGATGGCGTGGGCGATCTGCTCGCGAAGCTGGCACTGAAGGCTTTCCTGACGCTTTGCGTCGAGTCGAAACAGGGGGGCGCTCATACCGACGACGGGTTCCCGGATGGTGGTTGTTGGACGAGTTCCGGCGTGGCCCAGGCCTGGCGGCCACGCCCGCCTACGATCTTACAGCGTCGACGTCTTGTCGAGGGCTCGCGGGTGCCTGGCCCAATCGATGTGGGGCCACTGGTCCTATGGCGTCGATGCTCGACGGGGGAGAGTGAGTCACATGGCGGGTCGGACCTGACGGCGCTCGCCAGCCAATGACGATCAAGATGTGACACCCGCAACAAGATTCCGCTTTAAGCGGCACAACAATGATGGGAGTTCCGCATGCACACCAAGTCCCCTTTCCTCCGTACCACGCCCCCGCGCAACATGACTCCTGCGGCCATCGGCGCTGCCGCCTCGCCCCGGCGCTTCGGCCCACGCCCGCTGGTGGCGGCGGTCGCCCTGGCGCTGCTGGGCGCCGCTGGCTCGGCCCAGGCGACAACCTGGAAGATGGCGCTGGGCGACGCCGCCGGTGGCACCCAGCACGAGATGGGACAGACCTTCGCCAAGCTGATCGAGGAAAAGTCCGGCGGCGACGTCAGCGTGGACCTGTTTCCCAACGGCCAGCTGGGCAGTGAGCAGGATACCGTCAACAACGCCAGCATGGGCCTGCTCGACCTGTCGGTACTGGCGATCAACAACATCACGCCGTTCTCGCCGACGGTCGGGGTGATGACGCTGCCCTACGTGATCCAGAGTCCCGAGGACGCCCGCACCCTGACCCAGGGCGAGATCGGCCAGGAGATGGTCGACAACACCATTCGTGACGCCGGCGTGCGGATACTGGGCTGGGCCTACTCCGGCTGTCGCCGTCTGACCAACTCGGCGAGGCCGGTGGCGAGCCCCGAGGATCTGGATGGCCTGGTCATCCGGGTGCCCAAGAACGAGATCATGATCTCCGCCTACCAGTCCTGGGGCGTCAATCCCAACCCGCTGGCCTGGTCGGAGACCTTTACCGCCCTGCAGCAGGGCGTCGTCGACGGCCAGGACAACCCCTACATCACCATCGACGCGATGAAGTTCTACGAGGTCCAGGATCACGTCACCGACAGCTGTTATGTGTTCTCCATGGAGCCGTTGATCATGGGTGAAGGCATGTTCCAGAGTCTGTCCGAGCAGCAGCAGCAGTGGGTGCTGGAGGCCGCTCAGGAGGCCACCGACCACAGCTACGAGTATCTGCTGGCCCAGGAAGACGCGATCAAGACCCGGCTGGTGGAAGAGCACGGCATGGAGATCACCGAGCCCGCCGACGGCGAGCAGGCGTGGATCGAACAGGCCACCGCCATCTGGCCCGACTTCTACGACAGCATCGGCGGCAAGGCCAAGCTCGACGAGGCGCTCGCCGCGCTGGGACGTGAGCCTGCTCCCTGATCTGTCACGACGTCGCTATCGTGTTGAATCCTCCCGGCGCCTGACTCCAGGCGCCATGAATCATGGCACCGCCGGACGTCTGCCATTGGACGTCAGGTGGTGCCTGCTCAGAGGTCGTCGTGATGAATCGTCTATGTAAGCTCGTGGACAACCTCGAGAACTGGCTGTGCCAGCTGTTGCTGGTGACCTTCGTGGCGCTGCTGTTTGCCCAGATCATGCTGCGCAACCTGTTCAGCTATTCGCTGCCCTGGGCCGATGAGCTGGCTACCTACGCCTTCGTCTGGTTCGCCTACCTGGGGGCGGTCTACGCCGCCAAGAAGTCGGCCCATAACCGTGTCACCTTCCAGTTCCGTTTCTTCCCGCGCTGGGTGGAGCTGGCCTGCGGTGCGCTGACCGACCTGATCTGGATCGCCTTCAACCTGGTCTTCATCTGGCTCAGTTACGACTTCGTGTTCAACAAGATGAATACCTTCTGGAAGTCCCAGACCCTGGGCATCCCGATGAAGGTGTTCTACCTGATCCTGCCGCTGGCCTTTGTGCTGATGACCCTGCGCATCCTGCAGAACAACTACCTGCGCTTCGTCAAGCATCGCGAGCCCGTCGATCCCGAGGCCGAGGCCATCGCCGAGGCCAAGTCCTCGACGCTGTCGTCATCCAACGAGAAGGGAGACTGATCCATGGAGACGACCATCATCTACGTGCTGTTCGGCGTATTCTTTCTGCTGCTGGTGCTGGGCGCGCCGATCACGGTGTCGCTGGGGGTGGCGGCGCTTGCCACCTATCTGTCGCTGGGGGAGAACCCCATGGCCTTCGTGCAGATCGCCTTCACCTCGGTGGGGTCCTTTCCGCTGATGGCGCTGCCGGCCTTTATCCTCGCCGGGGCCTTGATGGAAGCCGCCGGCATCTCGCGACGCCTGGTGGATATCGCCGAGGCCTTCGCAGGGCCGGTGACCGGCGGTCTCGCCGCCGCCACGGTGTTCGCCTGCATGTTCTTCGGCGCGATTTCAGGCTCAGGGCCCGCCACCACCGCGGCAGTGGGCATGCTGATGATCCCGGCCATGGCCAACCGCGGCTACGATCGCGGCTATGGCTCTGCCATCACGGCGTCCTCCGGTGGCCTCGGCGTGGTGATTCCACCGTCCATTCCCATGGTCATCTTTGGTATCTCGGGGATGGGGCTGCAGCCACCGGCGGAGGCCGTGGCCGCACACGGCGCCTTCCAGACGCTGTCGATTCCGAAGCTGTTCATTGCCGGCATCCTGCCCGGCATGGTGATCGCTGGCTGCCTGTTGACCGTCAACTACATCATCTCGCGCCGGCGCGGCTACAGCGGGCTGAGCGACAGCTGGTCCTGGGACACCATCGCCAGGAGCCTGAAGCGTGGCGTGTGGTCGATCCTGGCGCCGCTGATCATCCTCGGCGGTATCTACAGCGGCCTGTTCACGCCCACCGAGTCGGCCATCGTGGCCATCGCCTACACCCTGATCGTCGGCATCTTCCTGCACCGCGAGCTCAAGTGGAAGCCGGCGCTCAAGACCCTGGAGACCACTACCTGGATCACCGGGAGGGTGCTGTTGATCCTGTTCACCGCCACGGTATTCGGCCGCTTGCTGGTCGAACAGCGGGTGCCGGCGGTGATCGCCGAGGGCATGCTGGGACTGACCGATAACCTGTATTTGATCTGGGCCATGGTTATCGCATTTCTGCTTTTTGTCGGCATGTTCATGGAAACCCTGGCGGCTATCATGATCCTGACGCCGGTATTGCTGCCGATCATGTACATGCTGGGCATGGACCCGGTGCACGTCGGTATCGTCGTCGTCTGTGCCCTGGCCATCGGCTTCCAGACGCCGCCCCTGGGGGAGAACCTGTTCGTGGCCTCAGGCATTGGCGGTGCCTCCATCGAGGAGATATCGATCAAGGCGCTGCCGTTTGCCGCAAGCTCGGTGTTCGCGCTGTTCGTGATCGCCTACTTCCCGGAAATATCGCTGTGGCTACCCCGTATGCTGGGGTACTGATTGCGCACCGTCAGCGCACCGCAAAAAAGGCCGGGTGTCTTCGCATGTCGCGGCGACCCGGCCTCTCGCCAAGGAGTCACGCCATGCCTGTTTCGATCTCGCGTCTTCTCTGTTGCCTGGGGCTGAAGGACGATTGCCGCCAGGTGCTTGCCCACACCCTGACGCTGGCCAAGGCCACCGGGGCCGAGGTTCACGTGCTGCATGCGGTCAAGTCGCTGTCCGATGACGTCATGCATACCCTCAAGGCCAACATCGGTGAACGCGCCACCCTGGATGGCTTGATGGAGCAGCGCCTGCGTCTGGCGCGAGAGCGTCTGGACGAATTTGTCGAGGCCTTCTGGCAAGAGCACGAGGCGAACCTGCCCGGGCGCGAGGTGGTGGCCGCCAAGTCGGTGCTGGAGGGTTACCCGGCATCGGAAATCACCCGCTACGCCGTGCGCCATGACTGCGACATGATCATCATGGCCACCAACAAGCGCGGCTTCGCCTCGTCCTATGCAGGCCGGGTGACCAAGGGCGTGATCAAGCGTGCCAGTGTGCCGGTGGTGGTGGTGCCACCGATGTAGCCACGAAGAACGTCAGCCTGGCTGGCCGAGCGTGTCCTGACTCGTGCGGTCAGCCAGCGTACCTTGGCAATGCGTTCATGCGTTCATGCGTTCATGCGTTCGTATGCTCAGTGGTCGAAGGTATCCTGCAGCTGCCCGGCGATACGCCGCATCAAGGGCGCCCACTCCATCAGTGAGTCGATGCTGTGGCGCAGCCGGGGCGCGTGGATCGCCAGCGTCGCCTGGATGCGCCCGGTCTGGTCGTACACCGGCACGGCGATGGCCACCATGCCCTGGATGAATTCCTCGTTGTCGGTGCTCAGTTCCTTTTCGGCGATGTCCGCCAGGCGCCGCTCCAGCTCGTCTGCTTCGGTGGCGGTGTAGGGGGTATAGGCCTCCAGCGGCAGGTGCTTGAGCAGCTGGCGGCGCTGGGCCGGCCCCATCAGCGCCAGAAACATCTTGCCGCTGGCGGTGCAGTGCAGCGGAAGACGCGAGCCCGGCGGCAGCTGTATGCGTACCGGCCAGTTGGTCTCCACCCGTTCGTAGTAGAGCACCTCGTGACCTTCCAGCAGGGTCAGGTTGCAGGTTTCGTTGACCTCTTCGGCCAGGCGCTTGAGCAGCATACGGCGCGGCGCCTTGAGGCTTTCGTTGGCGAGCACGCCCATGGCCATACGGTGCAGTCGTTCGCCGGGAAGCAGATGCCGTCCTTCCACGTCGCGCACGATCAGGTCCTGTTCCTCGAGTTGCTTGAGCAGGCGATGCAGGGTGGGCTTGGGAATGTCGAGCTGACGCTCCAGGTCCGAGGCGCTGACGCCGTGGATCGAGGTGGCGATGGTTTCCAGCAGTACCAGGCCTCGTTGCAGCGTCGAATTGGTCGTGGTCCGAGTGCTTGCTGTAGACATACGCGATCCTTGACGACGGAAAATGGTGGCAGGCACTCATGATAACGCGGCAAGCCCGGTGAGGCTTGCCGCGTGCTCCTGCTTGCCTGTCGGTGTTACAGGTTCACCAGCATCAGTGACAGCGCCGGCCACATCGAGATCGCGATCCAGCAACTGATCAGCGCGATGAAGTAGGGGATGACGAACTTCACCAGGCGCAGGTAGGGGATCCCAGTGATGCTCGAGGCCACGTAGAGGTTGAGGCCGAAGGGCGGGGTGACGAAGCCGATGGCGGCACCGACCAGGAAGATCACCGCGAAGTGGATCGGGTCGACCCCGGCGTTCTGGGCGATGGGCGCCAGGATCGGTGCCAGGATGATGGTCACCGGCAGGCTCTCGAGGATCATCCCGGCCAGCAGGATCATCAGCATGCAGGCCCCCAGGATCACATAGTAGTTTCCCAGGCCACTGAGCAGGTCCTGCAGCGCCTGGCCCGCGCCCAGCACCGACAGCAGTTGCTGCATCACCACCGAGATCGCGATCAACGGCGCCAGCATGCCGGCGATCTGGCCCGAGCGCAGCATGATCGAGGGCAGCGCGGTGAAGCGAATCTCGCGGGTGATCAGTAGCCCCGCGATCAGGGTGAAGCCCACGGTGATGGCGGCGGCCTCGGTGGGCGAGAACTTGCCCGAATAGATGCCGTAGATCACCACCCCGATGGTGGCGAAGCCGAGATAGGCGCGCCTGGCAAAACGTGCGCTTTCACCCGCCTTGAACGGAATCAGGGTGCCCCAGCCGTGACGTCGCGCCACCAGGTGGCAGGCCGCCATCATGCCGAACACCATCATCGCCCCGGGGATCATGCCGGCGATGAACAGGTCGCTGATCGACAGGTTCATCATGAAGCCGTAGACGATAAAGATGATCGACGGCGGGATGATGATGCCGACCGTTCCGCCGGAGGCGGCGGTGGCGGCGGAAAAGCGCTCGTCGTAGCCGTTCTTGACCATCTCCGGCTGCATGATCGAGCCGATGGTGGCGGTGGTGCCGGCGTTGGATCCGGAGATCGCCGCGAACAGGCCGCAGGCGCCGAGGGTGGCCATGCCCATGCCGCCACGCAGCCAGCCCAGTACCGAATAGGCGAAGTCGGACAGTCGCTTGGCGATGCCGGCGGCGTTGATCAAGTCGCCGGTCAGGATGAACAGCGGCAGGGCCAGCAGGCCGAAGAAGCTCAGGCCCTGGAACAGGGTGACCCCGATATTGGCCAGGGTGAAGTCGATGATCAGGCTGGTGCCGACCACCCACAGGCCGATCACCAGGAAGATCGGTACCCCCAGCAGAAAGATGGTGGTGCAGCCCGCGGTGACCAGGCCGATAAGCATGCCGTCGGTCATGACGTCTCTCCTAGTCCATGATGGACGGTTGCAGGTTGAACGGCTCACGGCGCCGGAAGCGCGCGATGTCGCTGGCCAGGTTCTGCAGTACCCGGAAGATGATCAGGGCCCAGGCCAGCGGTGTGGCGAGGTAGAACCACCACTGCATCACGTTATCGGTGCCCGGCACGATGGCGAAGTTCATGTGCGCCAGTTCCACCTGGGCGATGGTGAAGTGGATGACCAGGGCGCCGAAGCCGATCCACAGCACGGCGTCGAGTACCTGGCAGGCGAACTGACCGGCGTAGGGCAGGCGCATGCGAATCTCGTTGAGCGACAGGTGGGTGCGCTGCTTGACGTTGAGCGAGGCGCCGAACCAGGTCAGCCACAGAAACAGCAGCACCGGAATGCTGGTGCTCCAGGGCGCCTGCAGGCTGAAGAAGAAGCGGCGGATGACCTCGACGAAGATGATGCCCGCCATGCCGCTGTAGGAGATCAGGATGATCACCTTTTCCAGATTGGCGTCGAGCCACTTGATCGGCGCCAGCCAGGCGGGGGTCGGCCGATCGGCGACGTCGTTCGACGTCGCCTGGGCCGCGGTGGCCTTGTGATCGGTCATTACGCCCTCCACCAGCGCTTCGGCGCCACGTTGACCGCCGCCATCTCACGCGGGATCTCCCGGGCGATGGTGTGGATTTCCTTGTAGATGTCGACGTCGCCGGCCCAGGCATTGAGCCGCTCGCGCCACTGCTCCCAGGGCTCTGGGTTGAACTCCGGGGCGCATAGCTGCTCGGCCTGGGCACGGATCTCGTCGGATAGCGGGGCCACCCGCACGTTGTTCTCGGCGAACACGGTGCCGGCGGCGGGGTGTTCGGTGGCGCCGACGATCTGGTAGCGGCCGGCCTCGTTCATGCCCTGGGTGAAGATCTGGGCGGCGTAGGCCGACTCCATCACCTGATCCTGCAGCTCGGCATCCAGCGCCTCGAACTTCGACAGGTTCATGGCGGTGTGCTCGGTACCGGCGAAGAAGCGCAGGTCGACCGCCTGGGACACCACCGGCGCCATGCCGGCGTAAGCCACCGCGCTCATCCAGGTCTCGGCGCCGTCCAGCAGGCCCTGGCGCAGGCCGTCCAGGGTCTCTTCCCAGGCCACCGGGACCGGGTTGAGGCCAAGCTGTTCCATGGCGATGCGGCCAAGCTGGGTGCCGGTGACCCGGTTCTTGGTGCCCTGAAGCACCTCGAGGCTGTCCACCAGCGGCTTGTCGGCCCAGCTCTGACCCATCATCAGCCCGCGCAGATCGCAGTGGGTGAACAGGAACTGCAGGTTGTGGCGCTGGCGCATCGGCTCGCGCAAAAGGGCCTCGCTGCGATGGTCGTAGAAGAAGTGAAACATCGAGGCGACGCTCGGGAACATGTAGGCAAAGTCCAGCACGTTCAGGTAGGGCGCGCCGCCGGCGGAGTTCTGGGTCGAGGCCGAGAAGATGTCGACGATGCCCTGCTGGGCCTTGCTGACACAGTCGAGCTGGTTGCAGACCTCGTTGGAGCCCATGAACTCGACGCGGATGGCGCCGTTGGTGCGCTCCTCGACGTCACGGGCGAAGAACAGCTGCCCGGACTTCTGGATATCGAGATTGCGCTCGTTGAACCCGGAGGCGCCGAAGCGCAGCTGGAACTTGGGCTCGGTCTGATAGCGGCGTTGTTGTTCGGTGTCGGCGGCCCGGGCCAGGCTCGAGGCGGTGAGGCCAGCGCCGAGGCCACTGGCGGCCAGCAGCGTGGAGGTCATGCCGAAGCGACCCGAGATATTCAGGAAGTCGCGGCGCGACACGTCTGATGAGAAGAGGCGTGAACTCATGGAAGGCTCCCAGTCTTGTGTTTGGTGTAGGGATGCAGGGGAGTGCCGGGTCGTTCGCGCTTGGCGATCGTCGCCTGGCACCGGGCCCGATAAAGGGCCTTGACCACACCTTAGAAGTCTCTCGGGAATAGATCAATAAAAATGAGTTTTTTTGTCTCGATATTGATCTTTTGAGAAAACTGTCTAGCATAAATTGAGATAAAACGTCTCGATTGAGTGAGCGACATGACAACCACAACACCACCGCCAGAGGCTTTCGACTACATCATCGTGGGGGCGGGCTCCGCCGGCTGCGTGCTGGCCAACCGCCTGAGCGAGGACCCCGAGGTGTCGGTACTGCTGCTCGAGGCCGGCGGGTCCGACTGGAATCCGTGGATCCACGTGCCCGTGGGCTACTTCAAGACCATGCACAATCCGGCCACCGACTGGTGCTACCTCACCGATCCCGACGAGGGCATCGACGGTCGCCGGCTGCAGTGGCCCAGAGGCAAGGTGCTGGGAGGGTCAAGCTCGCTCAATGGGCTTCTGTACATTCGCGGTCAGCGCGAGGACTACGACGATTGGGCGCAGCTGGGCAACGACGGCTGGGACTACGACTCGGTGCTGCCCTACTTCAAGAAGTCGGAGTGCCAGGAGCGGGGCGCCGATGACTACCACGGCGCCGACGGGCCCTTGAAGGTCTCGGATCTGCGCCTGCGCCGCGAGATCGCCGAACGCTTCATCGAGGCGGCCAAGGCCTCGGGGATTCCCGAGAACCGCGACGTCAACGGGGCCAGGCAAGAAGGCGTGGGCTACTTCCAGCAGACCTCCTACAAGGGCTTTCGCTGCTCGACCGCCAAGGCGTTTCTGCGTCCGGCGCTCAAGCGCCCCAATCTCACCCTGGTCAAGCGAGCCCACTGTCAGCGGCTGCTGCTGGAGGGCAAGCGCGTGGTCGGGGTCGAGTACCGCCAGGGGCAGAGCACCCATCGGGCAAGCGCCAGGCTCGAGGTGCTGCTGTCCAGCGGCGCCATCGGCTCGCCGCAGATCCTGCAGTGCTCCGGCATCGGGGACCCCGACCACCTGGCCGAGGTCGGCGTCGACTGCCGTCATGCACTACCAGGCGTCGGCGAGAACCTGCAGGACCATCTGCAGATCCGGCTGGTGTTCAAGACCTCCTGTCGCACCCTCAACGACGAGGTGCGTCATCCGCTGAGAAAGCTGGCGGTAGGCACCCAGTACGCCCTGACCCGCACCGGACCGCTGACCCTGGCGGCCAGTCAGGTGTGCATCTTCACCCAGTCGCGGGAGGGCCTGGATCGCCCGGATATCCAGTTCCATATGCAGCCGCTGTCGGCGGACAAGCCGGCCGAAGGGGTGCATCCGTTCTCGGCCTTCACCTCCTCGGTGTGCCAGTTGCGTCCGACCAGCCGGGGGCGTATTCGCATCACCAGCGCCGACCCCGCCGTCTATCCCTCGATCCAGCCCAACTACCTGAGCACCGAAGAAGACTGTCGCGTGGCGGTGGACGCCATCAAGGTGGCGCGACGCATCGCCGAGCAGGCACCGCTTGCCGAGGTGATCACCGATGAATACGTGCCGGGGCGGGAGTATCAGAGCGACGAGCAATTGCTCGAGGCCGCCCGGCGCTACAGTCAGACCATCTACCACCCGGCGGGCACCTGCAAGATGGGCCACGACGACCTGGCGGTGGTCGATGACCGACTGCGGGTGCACGGCCTCGAAGGACTGAGGGTGGTGGACGCCTCGATCATGCCGATCATCGTCTCGGGCAACACCAACGCCCCGACCATCATGATCGCCGAACGCGCGGCGGACATGATCAAGGCCGATCGCCGTGCCCAGGCGCGCGTCGCCTGACGTGCAGCGCTGGAACCTCGACAGCGGATCGATGCCATCGGGGCCTGGCCTTACTCGAGGCCGCGCTCTGGCCCTAACGTCGCGGTAGCGGGCTGGGCCAGGATCAAATCAATAGCGCGTCATCGGCTGACCCGCTGAGCGCGACCCCTGATACGCGAACAACGAATAAACGAGAGGACGCCCATGTCCCAGCCAACGACACACGCCAAGCCCGAGACGCCCGTGACCGGATGGCGTCGCCATCTGGAGCCCGCCCGGGAGCGCATGCCGGGGGTGCTGATCTGCATCACCATTGCCCTGGCCACCACCATTATCGCCGATCACTACGGTGGCCCGACCCTGCTCTACGCACTGCTGTTCGGCATGACCCTGCACTTTCTCAGCGAGCAGGGCCCTTGCCTGGTGGGGGTGGAGTTTGCCGCCCGCACCATCCTCAGGCTGGGTGTTGCCCTGCTGGGTGTACGCATCACCCTGGAGCAGGTGGCGGAACTCGGGATCGGCCCGGTGGTGACGGTGGTCGCCGGGGTGGTGCTGACCATTCTGGCGGGAAGCGTGCTGGCGCGACTGCTGGGGCTGAAAAATGACCTGGGGCTGCTGACCGGCGGGTCGGTGGCGATCTGCGGCGCCTCGGCGGCGCTGGCACTGTCTGCGGCGATGCCGCGCAACGAGATCGCCGAGCGCAATACCATCCTGACCGTGGTCGGGGTGACGACGCTGTCCACCGCCGCCATGGTGCTCTACCCGCTGCTGGTCGGCGCGCTGGAACTGACCGACACCCAGGCCGGCATCTTTCTTGGTGGCACCATCCATGACGTTGCCCAGGTGGTCGGTGCCGGCTACATGATTTCCGACGAGACCGGCGACATCTCTACCTTCGTCAAGCTGTTGCGGGTCGCCATGCTGGTGCCGGCGGTGATGGTGTTCATGCTGCTGTTTCGCCGCGCCCGTGGCGGTGAAGGCGGCAAGGTGCCGATGTTCCCGAGCTTCCTGGTGGCCTTCGTGGCGCTGGTGCTGATCAACAGTCTTGGCGTGATCCCCCAGGTGATGGTCGAGGGCATGACCGACCTGTCGCGCTGGTGCCTGGTCACCGCCATCGCCGCACTCGGTATCAAGACCTCCTTCCAGAAGCTCGCCGTGGTCGGCTGGAAGCCCGTCATCCTGATGGTCGCCGAGACCGTCTTCCTGCTTGGGCTGGTGCTGGTGTGCCTGTATACCGGCATCGCCGAGTGGTAGCGAGCGGTCCCGGGCGAGTTAGAAAGCAACGCAAAGCCCACACAAACACCGAGGCCCCGGTTCTCCGGGGCCTCGGCGTTTCTCACGGTCTGTGGCGCTGTTCTGGTCGTTACTGACCGGCCTGGATCGCGGTCAGCGCAATCGTATAGACGATGTCCTCGACCAGGGCGCCCCGGGACAGGTCGTTGACCGGCTTGTTGAGGCCCTGAAGCATGGGGCCGATGCTGACTACCCGAGCGCTGCGCTGGACCGCCTTGTAGGTGGTGTTGCCGGTATTCAGATCCGGGAACACGAACACCGTGGCGCGGCCGGCCACCGGTGACTCCGGTGCCTTCTGCCGGGCCACGCTGGCGATGGCCGCAGCGTCATACTGCAGCGGGCCATCGATGGCCAGGTGCGGGGCCCGTTCCCTGGCGATGCGGGTGGCCTCGCGGACCTTGTCGACGTCGGCGCCGCTGCCGGACTCGCCGGTGGAGTAGCTGATCATGGCGACCCGCGGCTCGATGCCGAAGGCCTCGGCGCTGGTGGCGCTCTGCAGGGCGATCTCGGCCAGCGCCTCGGCGTCGGGGTCGGGGTTGACCGCGCAGTCACCGTAGACCACCACCTGGTCGGGCAGCAGCATGAAGAACACCGACGACACCTGGCCGTAGCCGGGGGCGGTCTTGATCAGCTGAAAGGCCGGGCGCACGGTGTTGGCGGTGGTGTGCACGGCGCCGGAGACCAGGCCATCCACCTCGCCTTCGGCGAGCATCATGGTACCCAGCACCACGCAGTCATGAAGCTGGGCCTCGGCGGTCAGTGGGGTCAGCTTGCCACGTCGGCGCTCGACCATGGGCGCGATAAAGCGGCCACGCTCGGCGTCCGGGTCGAGGATCTGCAGATCGTCGGGCAGCTCCAGACCTCGCGCCTTGGCCACCTCCAGGATGGCGCGACGCTTGCCCAGCAGCACGCAGTTGGCGATACCGCGACGCTGGCACAGGATGGCCGCTTCCAGGGTGCGCGGCTCGTCGCCTTCGGGCAGCACGATACGCCGACGCTTGTGCTGGGCCATGCTGACCAGTTGATGGCGGAAGGCTGCCGGTGACAGGCGGCGCTGGGCGTCGTCGTGAATTAGTGCCAGCAGCCAGTCACGATCCAGGTGATCGGCGACGAAGGCGCAGATGGCCTCGGCGCGCTCGTGATCATCGACCGGAATGCTGCCGGACATCTCGGTGAGCCGGGCCACGGTGGCGTAGCTGTCGGTGTCCACCGAGAGGACCGGTAGCCCCGAGGCCAGCGCCGGGCGACAGACGTCGATCAGCTGCTGGCTGGGTGACTCGCCGTGGGTCAGCAAGAGACCTGCCAGGGGCACGCCGTTCATGGTGGCCAGCGCCGCCGCCAGCAGGGTGTCGTCGCGGTCCCCGGGGGACACGATCAGCTCGCCGGGACGCAGGGCGTAGAGCAGGTGCTCGGCGCTGCGGGCCCCCAGCGTCGAGTGAGCGACGCGGCGGCGATCGGCTTCGCCGTGGTGCAGGATCCTGGCATCGAGGGCGCGGGCCACGTCTACCACTCGCGGTGCGGTCAGGGAGGCCCGGTAGGGCACCGCCGCGACCACCGGCAGGGTCAGATCGGCGCCGCTGGCGAGCTGCTGCTGCCAGTGCTGGCGATGGGCGCGGGCCTCGACCTCGCTGACCGAGGCCAGGGTCTGGTCGATGGCAGAGCCGTCGCCGTCCCCCGGCAGTCGCATCAGCATGGCACCCAGAGTACGGACCGAACCCACCGCGTCGATGCTCTGGCGATGGAACTGCAACTGCTTGGCCAGCTCCTGGGGATCGGCGATCTGGCCATCGGCGACCAGTACCACCTGGGCGTCGAGGGCACTGGCCAGGCGCACGTTGAGGTCGAAGGCGTAGGCGTTTCGCGGCAGTGGGCGAACGCCCTCCACCACGATCAGCGCCGGTGCCTTGCCGGTGGCAGGGCGGGCGACGCGGGCGTGGCGCTCCACGGCGAGTTCCAGCAGACCATCGCGATCGTCGCGGCCGAGATACTGCTCCAGTGTCTGGCGCGAGATCGGACGCGGCGAACCTATGCCCAGGGTACTGGCCACCAGCGAGCGGGCGCGTTCGTCGTTGTCACTTGCCTGCTCGCCACCTTCGGACTGGCTGAAGGGCTGCAGAAAACCCGCGTCCAGCCCCAGCGTATCCAGCGCACGAAGCAGGCCGAGGCCGGCGGAGGTGAGGGCGACGCCGTCGTCGATGGGGATCAGCAGCAGCGTGCGGGACTGGGTGCTCACAGAACCTCCTCGAGCTTTGGCGTGGACGTCAGGCTCACGATCAATTCCCGGGTCTGGCTGGCGATATAGCCTTCCTCGTCGGTGGGGATGACGCGGATCTCCGGCGCCGAGCTGGCGCCTCGGTCGTGGATCTGGCCTTCCTCGCCACGCCCGAGGCTCTCGTTGGCGTCAGCGTCCAGGCGCACACCGAGGGCCTCCAGGTGGCCCAGCGTCCGGGCGCGCACCAGGGCAGAGTTTTCGCCGATGCCGCCGGTGAAGGCGATGCCGTCGATCCGGGGCAGGGCACAGGCCAGGCCCGCCAGGGACTTGGCCAGGCGGTAGCAGAAGACTTCGATGGCCAGGCTCGCGCCGGCGTGACCTTCACTGGCGGCCTGTTCGAGCTCACGCATGTCGTTGGTCAGCTCGGACAGCCCCAGCAGTCCGCTCTTCTGGTTGAGCAACTGATCGACGCCCTCCAGCGACATGCCCAGCTGCCGCGCCAGGTGCAGGTGCAGGCCGGGGTCGACGTCACCGCTGCGGGTGCCCATCACCAGGCCTTCCAGCGGGGTCATGCCCATGCTGGTGTCCAGGCTTCTGCCGGCCCACACCCCGGTGGCGGAGCAGCCATTGCCCAGGTGGGCAATCAGCCAGCCGCCTTCACCACGGGCGCTGACTTCTGCCAGGCGGCCGGTCACGTAGGCATGGCTCGAGCCGTGGAAGCCGTAGCGACGGATGCCGTGTCGGCTGTAGAGCTCTTCGGGGATGGCGTAGCGGTAGGCGTGGGGCGGCAGGGTCTGGTGGAAGGCGGTATCGAACACCGCCACCTGAGGCAGATCCTCGAACAGCCGGCGCGTGGCGACGATACCGTCGAGGTTGGCCGGATTGTGCAAGGGAGCCAGGCTGATGGTCTGGCGAATGGTGCGCACCACGGCGTCGTCGAGCAGGGTAGCGGCGGTGAAGCGCTCGCCGCCGTGTACCACCCGGTGGCCGATACCGATGGGCCGGTGGACGCCAAGGTGCTCAAGAATCGTCTTGAGCGCCAGGGCGTGGGTCGCACGGGGAAGCGAGACCTCGCGGGCGCTGCCGTGTTCGTCCGTCAGCTTGAGGCGAGCCTCGTGGCTGCCCAGGCGCTCGGCGATACCGGACAGTCGGGGAGCGTCGGGGGCCTGATCGATCAGCGCGAACTTGATCGAAGAGGAGCCGCAGTTGATCACCAGAATCGGGGCTTTCATGCCATCTCCAGAAAAGACGCCTTGGTGAGGCGAGAATGCGTGGGATGGCGGCGAATCTAGCACCGCCCCGGGGCGCGAATAATTGGCCTGGGGAGGTAGTCGAACGGCTTTGCTGGTGGATCCGACGAAGCCGTGATGAGCGTCAAGTGCATGAATCTTCGGATTAGACTTTTGTCTAACTTTGTGCGGCAGAACTGGAACCGGGCGTACAAGACTTGCATCCCCGAGCAGTCGAACGCTGCCCGGGGATGCGCCGGGGAATGGCTTGTCTCAGACCTCCTTGTTCAAACCTCCTTGTACAGCTCAGCGCCTTGTTCACGGAAGACCCGGGCGCGCTCCTCCATGCCGGCCATGACGGCGTCGCCGTCACCCTCCAGGCCGTTGTCGCGGGCGTAGTCGCGGACCTCCTGGCTGATCTTCATGGAACAGAACTTGGGGCCGCACATGGAGCAGAAGTGGGCCACCTTGGCGGAGTCCTTGGGCAGCGTCTCGTCGTGATAGGCGCGGGCGGTGTCAGGGTCGAGGCCCAGGTTGAACTGGTCCTCCCAGCGGAACTCGAAACGCGCCTTGGACAGGGCGTTGTCGCGGCGCTGGGCGCCGGGATGCCCCTTGGCCAGGTCGGCGGCGTGGGCGGCAATCTTGTAGGTGATGATGCCGGTCTTGACGTCGTCCTTGTCGGGCAGGCCCAGGTGTTCCTTGGGGGTGACGTAGCACAGCATGGCGCAGCCGTACCAGCCGATCATCGCCGCTCCGATGCCCGAGGTGATGTGGTCGTAGCCCGGGGCGATATCGGTCACCAGTGGCCCAAGGGTATAGAAGGGCGCCTCGTCGCAGTACTCGAGCTGCTTGTCCATGTTCTCCTTGACCAGGTGCATGGGCACGTGGCCGGGGCCTTCGATCATCACCTGGACGTCGTGCTTCCAGGCGATATGGGTCAGCTCACCCAGGGTCTTGAGCTCCGCCATCTGGGCCTCGTCGTTGGCGTCGGCCACCGAGCCCGGACGCAGGCCATCGCCCAGCGAGAAGGCCACGTCGTACTGCTTGCAGATCTCGCAGATTTCCTCGAAGTGGGTGTAGAGGAAGCTTTCCTGGTGATGGTAAAGGCACCACTTGGCCATGATCGAGCCACCGCGGGAGACGATGCCGGTGACCCGGTTGGCGGTCAGCGGCACGTAGCGCAGCAGCACGCCTGCGTGGATGGTGAAGTAGTCCACGCCCTGTTCGGCCTGCTCGATCAGGGTGTCGCGGAACACCTCCCAGGTGAGGTCCTCGGCCACGCCCTTGACCTTCTCCAGCGCCTGATAGAGCGGCACCGTGCCGATCGGTACCGGCGAGTTGCGGATGATCCACTCGCGGGTTTCGTGGATGTTCTGGCCAGTGGACAGATCCATGATGGTATCGGCGCCCCAGCGGATGCCCCAGGTCATCTTCTCGACCTCTTGCTCGATGGAGGAGGTCACCGCCGAGTTGCCCAGATTGCCATTGATCTTCACCAGGAAGTTGCGCCCGATGATCATCGGCTCGGCTTCCGGGTGGTTGATGTTGGCGGGGATGATGGCGCGCCCGGCGGCGACTTCCTGGCGCACGAACTCTGGGGTGATCTCCTCGGGAAGACGGGCGCCGAAGCCCTGCCCGGGATGCTGGTGGTCAAGGATGCGCTCGACCTCATCGCTGCCTCGATAGCCATCGGCCAGGGCCTGTCGACGCTGGTTCTCGCGGATGGCGATGAACTCCATCTCCGGGGTGATGATGCCGCGGCGGGCGTAGTGCAGCTGGGTAACATTGCCGGCGCGGCCATCGGCGCCACGACGTGCGCGGCGCGGCGTACGAGTCAGTTCGAAGCGCAGCGGAGCGAGCGTCGGGTCGTTGGCACGTCGGCGACCGTAGTCCGAGGTCGGGCCATCGAGCCATTCGGTGTCGTCGCGCTCCTCGATCCAGGGCCGGCGCAACTCGGCAAGCCCGCGACGCAGGTCGACCTCGACCTGGGGATCGGTGTAGGGGCCGGAGGTGTCGTAGACCAAGAGCGGCGGATTGGCCTCGTCGGCCCCGGAGGTGCGGGTCGCTGACAGCGAAATCTCGCGAAACGGCACCCGCAGGTCGTCGCGGGAGCCCTTTACATAGACCTTGCGCGAACCCGGCAGGGGCGTAACTGCGGCCTGGTCGACCTGGGCGGTCTCGGCCAGGAAGTGCGCGCTATGGCGGGGTTTGTTTGCGGAAACGGGTTGATCGAGCGGCATTGGCTTGTCCTTCTCACGGCACTGGGTGCTGGCGTTGTTGTGTGCATCGCGTGAGGAAGGAGGGGGCGTCGTGGCCTGGGCCGTGAGCGCTTGATCCCTACGCTGGTCCTCACCGCGATGCCATGGCATCGGGGTTACCCCCAGATCAGGTTCAACGGGTCCCATGCGCTGCATGATCTCAGCCGCCTCTGGCGGCCCCCCGTCAAGCGTGGTGCTGATTGTGTTAGTCGCTTAGATCGAGCCCCATCTGCCAGAAGTCGATCTCGAGTCGTGTCGCGTCGGCGAATATCCGTGACAGTCGCGCAAAGCGCTCGCCGGATACCTGGGCCAGCTGATCGTCGAGCCAGGCCTGCTCCTGGCGTGCGGCGGCCTGGAAGTCGTCGCTTTCGTACATGGCGATCCAGGTGTCGAAGGGATTGTCTGCACCGCGCAGGGTGTCCGAACGGGCGTTGAGCGTTCTCGCGATATCGGCGTAGCCGACCATGCAGGGGGCCAGCGCCACGTGCAGGTCCAGGAGGTCGCCGCGGCTGCCGGCGTCCAGCACGTAGCGGGTATAGGCCAGGGTAGCGCGAGCTTCGGGCAGCTCGGCGAGTTCGGCCTCGCCGATGCCCCAGTCACGGCAGAAGGCGAGATGCAGGCCGAGTTCCACATCGAGGATGGTCTTCATGCCGTCGAAGGCGCCGCGCAGCTCGTCGAGGCTGTGGCTCTTGTAGGCCGCCAGGGCGTAGGCCCGGGAGAACTGCAGCAGAAACAGATAGTCCTGCTTGAGGTAGTGACGGAAGCTGGCGTCAGCCAGTTCACCACGGCCAAGGGCGAGCACGAAGTCGTGTTCGATGTAGGCGTGCCAGTCATCGCGGCAGGCGTCGACAAGATCGGTAAAGCGGTAGCCCATGTTGCCTCCGGTTGGTGCGGATCCGGAGTGCGGCGGCTGAGGACACGGCGACGAGAAAGGAGGGAGGTGCGCGCGCAGGGGCTGTCACCACCGCCTGATTCCCTACGCCGGTTCAAGGTGTGAAGCCACACCGCACCCGGATCAGGTTCCACGGGATCGGCGCTGGCGGCCGGTGATTCGTCACCCTGGCCCTGCGCCATCTCAGCCGGATTCACCGGCACCCCGTCAAGCGAGTCTGGATCGAGTCTAGCATGACCTCGAAGGGAGTCCACCTCGGCTTGGCAAGAACCGATCCCGATCAGTAGATACGCCGCTGGGGGGAGGAGGTTTCCACGATATCGCGAGAGTGCAACTGCCCAGATATCTGGAGAAGTTTCCGCATGGTTGAGAATGCATTTTATCCGATTGAGGAAAAGTGGCGAAGTAGAGTCCTGATTGATCAATTCGACAAAGTTTCGACGATTTTGTTGTTATTTAAAGGGATATTTGCGTGGTTTTTCTTGGATGTTCTCTGGATTGTATTTGCGTGTTTTGCGGTTGCCTGATAGAGAATATGTGAGAGAATCTAGAGTGAAAAAAGTACGTTTGTTTTATCGATATTCTGACAGTCGTTGTGCGCTTGATGACTCCTTTGTGAAGAAGGGCAGAAAGTGACAGGTGTGTTGGTCCCGTCTTTATGGGAAGCATTGGTTCGCCGAGTTTTCATGGAAGCTAAAAATGCTTGCTTTGTTCTCTTTTGAACCACCCGTGGGGCAGGGAAATGGTGCATGGGAAAGGTTCTATGAAGGGCTCCGGGGCCGTTGTCAGTGCTCGTTTCTCAACACAATAGACAAATATTTCGCCTATCTTTTTTTATGCAAATATTTTAGAAAGGAAGACGAGATGCCAGTGTTGGCGTAAACACTCCTATTCGTCGTGGTAATGTGTGATTTAAGATAGACGTTATCAATTTTGTTCGTTCACGACCGATGTTATATATTATGTTTGAGGTGATTAATATGAATCCATATTCGACACTTCCAGACCGTGCCTTCTGGAAAAAAGCTGTATCAGAAAAGTCGATTTTTGACATATCCAATTTGTGGTCTCCAAAGTTCAAGATCACAAAGGATAGTAGGGTGGTTACCTTCGGTTCCTGCTTTGCGCAACATATTGGAAACGCTCTTGATAGCAGAGGGTTCAACTGGGTCTCGACAGAAACTCCACCTAGGGGGCTCTCGCAGGAAAATGCAAAAAAATACAATTACAATATATTTTCGGCAAGAACCGGGAATATATACACCACCTCATTGTTGAAGCAGTGGGTAGAGTGGGCAACAGGGATAAAAGAGCCGCCTGAGGAGATTTGGGAAAAGAACGGAAGGTTCTATGATCCCTTTCGCCCCGTGGTGGAACCAGAGGGTTTCTGTAGTAAAGAAGAGTTAATGCTCTCTCGAGAGGAGACAATAAAAGCGTTTAGGGAATGCATCTTCTCATCAGACTTCTTTGTCTTCACCTTAGGGTTGACTGAAAGCTGGTTCAATTCGGAATACGGCTACGAGTATCCGATGTGTCCCGGGACTTCAGCAGGGACCTACCTGAAAGGTATCCATGCGTTCAAGAATCAGATGTATCCCTCTGTGATGAATGATCTGCGAGATGCCATAGAAATAATGCGTCATGAGAATCCTGAGTTACGCTTTATATTGACAGTTTCCCCTGTTCCTTTGGTAGCGACAAACTCCAGGAACAACGTGATCGTCGCTACAATGGAATCCAAGTCAGTGTTGCGTGCCGTGGCTGGGCAGATTTCTAGAGGTTGTAATTATGTGGATTATTTTCCTTCGTATGAAATAATCAACAGCCCGGTTTTCAAGGGGGTGTTTTTCGAACCCAATCAACGAAGTGTTAACCCCCACGGTGTCGATTTTGTGATGAATCATTTTTTTTCTTCTCTGAGGAAAAAGTTTGGCGCTGAGATTTTCGGAAAACAAAACAAGAGGGTAGGTAGCGTAAAGAAAATGAATGATCTGGTTTGCGAAGAAGAGATCTTCGACGCCTTTGGAGGTAAGGAATGAAGAAAAATATTTGTGTGCTGGGCAATAGCCACGTTGGTGCTTTGAAAAGAGCCTGGGACCTGATGCCAGAGTGGCATCAAGAATATAATCTTGTCTTCTTTACCGCTAGAAGTAATGGCTTGGGTGGACTGTTTCTCATCGATAATAAACTGGTTCCAAAAACAGATAGATTAAAGAGGACCATCACCTATACATCGGGTGGCAAGAGTGAGATTGATATCGTTGAATATGATCTATTCTTGATTTACGGACTTCAGATGGAAGTTTTTTTTGTCGAACCTGGAAAATTTTTTTCATCAGCAGTAATAAAGCAAACCGTGCTGGATAGTGTCAAGGGTACGACGTCCTGGAAGATCATGGAAATGATCAGGAGCGTGACCAATAAAAAGATATATGTTGGACATAATCCCCTGCCTATTCGGAAGAAAGGTGATGATAGAAGTTATCCTCCGGAAAGCTACCTGTCCGGAATAAAGTTGATGAACGATGAAGTGTATGATAAATGCAATGCCGAGTTGATCGCTCAGCCTGCTGATACCATCGTCAACGGATGTTTTACGGAGCGGGAGCTCTCGAAGGGAAGTAAAAGATTGCCTGTAGGGGATGCCATGGATGAGGAAGCGCATCCAGACCATGATATCAGGCATATGAACGAAGAGTTCGGGAAAAAGTGGCTATCCTGCTTTTTAAGTAGAGATTGACAAAGGGTTTTCCTGGCGGATGTGTGTTATCCGGAGCTGGAGAACGCTCTTTGTAGAGCAAAGCGTTACCACCAGACAGCGGCAAACAGATGAATCATGGATCACGCTACTATGCTTGACGTGTAGTAGTCCGCTGGGATTCCCCCTCCGGATGATGCAAAAGGAGGGGGAGGACACAACGCTGTGCCACGGCACCGGCTCAGTCGACGGGCTTCTCGCCGGAGACCTCCGGCGCCGATTCCGTGCCGTGCTCGCGAAAGGACTGCACCGGCATCTCGCGGGGGACTTCCCGTGGCGGCTCGGCCGGGGTCGCCGGCGGCGGTGGTGCCTCGGCGACGCGAAGCTCGCCTACCACCGCCGGGGGGCGGGTCTCGCTCGGGACCAGCAACAGGCCGGCGCGCCTCAGGGCCCGGCCGATGCTCAGGCTGGAGCTCCAGCGGACCAGCGGAGCGGCCATCACCAGGCCGAGCCACACCGGCGTCAGCCAGATGAAGAAGCTCGGGGTGAAGGCCCAGGTCACCAGCGCCCACAAGGCGCCGATCAGTGACCATAGCCAGGTGTGGCGAAAGGCTTCCTTCCAGGGCAGGGCGCGGCCCTCGCGGGACTGTGGATCCCAGGCCACGGTGCGGCCGCTCAGTACCTGAATCACGAAACGACTGTGGAACACCATCATCAAGGGCGCGATGAGCATGGCAAACAGCGTCTCCAGCAGCATGCTGGCGACGAGCCGGGCCCGTCCGCCATAGGCCTGTGGGTTCTGGATCAGCCCCAGCACCAGCCCTAGCACCTTGGGCATCAGCAGCATGCCCAGGGTGCCGATCAGCAGCGGCATGATCAGGTTGGGTGGGGCGATCGGCCAGTCGGGAAACAGCTGCGAACTCGAGGTGAAGAAGTTGGTCGGCACCAGCGCCCGGATCAGGGCGTCGATGGTGCTGATCACCAGGATCGCCAGCCACACCAGCGACGACAGGTAGGCGAGGGCACCGAAGAAGAAGTGCAGACGGCTGAGCACGTGCAGTCCGCGCCCGCCGAGCAGGCGCATATGCTGCAGATTGCCCTGAACCCAGCGCCGGTCGCGCTTGGCGTAGTCGAGGATATGACTCGGCATCTCTTCGAAGCTGCCGCCCAGGTCGGTGCGCATGCGCACCTGCCAGCCGGCACGGCGCAGCAGCGCCGCCTCGACGAAGTCGTGGCTCAGGATATCGCCACCCAGCGGTGGCTTGCCGGGCAGCTCCGGCAGGCCACAGGCATCGGTGAAGGCGTCCACGCGAATGATGGCGTTGTGGCCGAAGTAGTTGGCCGCGGTGGCGTGCCAGAAGCTCAGACCGCTGGCCAGCATCGGCGAGTAGAGTGCAGCAGCGAACTGGTTGGCGCGGCCGAACAGGCTGTCCTGGCGCACCGGAATCGGCACCGTCTGCAACAGGCCAAGGCGCGGGTTGGCCATCATCTCGTCGATCAGCTCGATGACGGTGGTGCCGCTCATCAGGCTGTCGGCGTCGATCACCAGCATGTAGTCGTAGTGGCTGCCCCAACGGGTGCAGAAGTCGCCCAGATTGCCTGCCTTGCGCCCGACGTTACTGTCACGGTGGCGGTAGTGCAGTTGGCAGTGGCCTTCCAGGCGCTTCTGCAGCTCGGCCATGGCGGCCTTTTCCTCGGCCACCACCTCGTCGTCGGTGCTGTCGCTGAGCACGAAGGCTTCCACCTCGATGCCTTGCGGCAGGTCATCCAGATCCTTGCAGGTGGCCTCGAGTCCGGCGGCGACTCGCAGCACGTCCTCGTTGTGGATCGGCATCACCAGGGCGGTGCGGGAGTGGGAGCCTTCGGGCCGCATGGGATAGGAATGGCGCGGCTTCAGGCTCAGCGGGTCACGCCCGGTCAGGTTGAGCACGAAGCCGATCAGCGCGCTCCAGAAGGCCATGGTGATCCAGCCGAAGGTGATCGCGAACAGGCCGATGATCGCCATCTCGAGCGGACTGATGCCCTCCACGTAGAGGATCCTGAACATGGTCCAGACCCCCAGCGCCGTGGTGGCGGCAATGGCCAGGCCGACGCCAAGACGTCGCAGGCGTGGCCAGGGTACCTCGGGAGTATGGGCGTTCATCAGGGGCTCCAGATGCTGTTCCAGGTTTCGCTCAGGCGCTCGCCACGAAGCATGAGGGTCAGGCGGATATCAGCGGGCTGGTCGCCGTCGGGCAGCAGCGTGAAGCTGGCGCGCCAGGTGTCGTTGTCGGGCAGCGGTGTGACCTTGGCCTCGGCGGTCTCGCCGCTGGAGGTGGTCAGGGTCATCTCGACCGGTTGGCTGGCATCGAGTCCCTCGAGCTCACCGCCGCGGAAGTCGATGATGAACTGGCGCAGGCGCTCGTCGGGGGGATCGCTCTGTCCCGGCACACCGCCCCAGCCCTGGCGCGAACGCACCACACGAGCCAGCGGTTCGGCCGTGGGGGTGTCGCCGAAGGTCCAGGTACGATAGCGGTAGGTGCGGGAGTCGCCGGCCATCAGCGGGTTGGCGGGCACCCAGTAGGCGGTGATGTTGTCGTGGGCCTCGCTGTCGGTGGGGATCTCCACCAGCTCGACGTGGCCTTCACCCCACTCGCCCTGGGGTTCGACCCACTGACTGGGGCGACGCTCGTAGCGGGCCTCCATGTCCAGGTAGGCGTTGAAGTGCTGGGGCCGCTGGACCAGGCCATAGCCCTTGGGCGAGGTGTCCTGCAGCCCGGAGATCTGGAGGCTTTCGGGGTTTTCCAGCACGCGCCAGGTCCACTCGCCGGTGCTGGTGGCCATCAGCAGGCCGCTGGAGTCATGTACCCGGATGCGGTAGTCGTCTTCCTGGCGGCGATCCATTTCGCCATGCAGGAACATGCTGGTCAGCGGTGCGACGCCGAGCTTCTCGACGTCTTCCCTGGCAAACAGGCGTGCCTCGGTGTCGACCTGGGTGCGCTTGCCCGGGGCGATGTCGAAGCGGTAGGCGCCGGCCAGAGACGGGCTGTCCAGCAGCGCCAGCACCGTCATGTGGGTATCGCCGGGCTGCGGCTTGACCAGCCAGTATTCACGAAAGGCGGGAAACTCCTCGCCTTGGGGCAGGGCGGTGTCGATGGCCAGGCCACGGGCCGATAGGCCGTAGCCCTGGTCGCGGCCGACCAGACGGAAGTAGGACGCGCCGAGAAATACCGCGAACTCATCCTTGTAGTCGGCGCGGTTGAGCGGGTAGTGGAGGCGAAAGCCGGCATAGCCGAGCCCACTCAGGTCGAGCTCGGCGAGGTCGGCGGCATCGTCGTCGTAGCGAAAGCGCTCAGGCTCGAAGGGCAGCGAGCGTACCTCGCCATCCTCCAGCAGGTGGATATCCACCGGCTGGTCATACAGAAAGCCTGGGTGGAAGAGCTCTACCTCGAAATCGCCATCATCCTTCCACAGTGCCCGCTCATCGCGGTAGCGAATCTGTCGGTAGCGATCGTAGTCCATCTCGGTGAGGGCCTCGGGCAGCTCGGCCGAGGCCTCTTCATAGGGGGACGCGGCCAGTTCCTTGGCCCGGTTCGTGACCTGTTCGAACAGCGCGCCGGTCTCGACGGCCATGGCCGGCGTCGTCAATGCGGCGCTGGTGATGACGCCGACGAAGGCGAGCGCCAGGTTGCGCGAGCCAGGTCGCCGCGGCGCAAGGGTGTGTCGTGCTCGAGATATTGCCGTGTCCAAGTGCGCTCTCCTTGCGAGCGGACGAACGCCCGGTGGCTCGGGTTCGCCCGCTGGGGGTGTAGGGGATCCTTCTGCCGTTCACATCGATGGCATGTTCTATGCGACTTTCTATGCCACTTTCTATGCCACTTTCTATGCCAAATCGAGCCAGCCTTTAATCTAGCCTATTGGCCGAGACAAAAGTTGCAATAGATGTCATTCGAGTGCATTTGAGGGTTTGTGCTAATTCGGGTTCCGTGTCGCCGATTGGCGACGGCGTTGGGGTGGGCAGGTTACTGAGCGGTAACAGGCGAAGTTGGTGCACGAGCTTGCGGTCGAGGCAGCGCGTATCTACTGTGTAGATACGTACAGGAGGGGAGTGATATGGAACTCAAGATTCAGAAGTGGGGCAATAGTGCCGCCATCAGGTTGCCAGTTGAATTGCTTCGACAGCTGGGCCTCAGCGATGGGGATTTGCTGGAAGTCGAGGAAACTTCCCACAGGTTGGTGTTGAAGCCTGTGGCGTCAAAGCCAAAGTATTCCCTGGAGGAATTGCTGGCACGCTGTGATCCCGAGGCTCCCGAGCCTGAAGACCTGGCATCCTGGCAGGAAATGGCCCCGGTAGGGCGTGAAGAATGAAGCGTGACAAATATAGCCGTGGCGATATTGTGCGAGTTCCCCTCAATCCGACCGAAGGACGCGAGCAGCGAGGTGACTTTCGCCCTGCGCTAGTGTTGACGCCAATAGCTTTCAATCATTTTGGTACGGTGGTCGTGGCACCCATCACCCAAGGTGGCAACTTCGCGCGCCACGCAGGCTTTGCGGTACCTCTGAGCGGGACCCGTACGCAGGGGGTAGTGCTGGTCAATCAGATCAGGACTGTCGATCTTGAAGCGAGCGGAGCGCGCAGAGTCGAGTCTGCCCCGGATCACGTCGTCGATGATGCTTTAGCGCGTGTTCGTACGTTATTTGAATAGGCCGTGGTCGCAAATTCTTAGGCGCTGTCCGAAAAGTCGACGAGCGAAGGTTAGACAAGGCAAAAATCGGTGAGAAAGCGCAGTTTACGGGGTGTAAATGAGCATTTTGACCGGGCTGGCGCACCAGCCGATTTTTAACGCCGTATTACCGAGCGCAGGCACTTTTCAGACAAGCCCTAGTGCTGGCATTGCCGCGCCTACCACAGCCAGCTGGATGGTCTGGGCGGCGGCAGGCGCTGGTGCAGGGCACGCCAGCCGACGATGCAGCGGATCACGAACCAGGCGGTGACCAGCAGTGGGGGCAGTGCCAGGCCGATGATCAGCACCGACAGTACCACCGCGGCGACCATGTAGAGCAGGCCGATCCAGAAGGTGCTGATCAGAAACTGGTAGTGGGCACGCAGCCAGGGGGCGGCGTCGGTGCGATAGACGTAGGCGACGACCAGCGCGATCAACAGTGTCACGAATCCGCTCACCAGCCCTGCCAGGTAGAGCAGATAGAGGACGTGGCCGACGCGGGTCTCCGGCGGCGGTGACACTGACGCTGTCGTCACTTCATGTTCCTCGAGCTGTAGAGGCGGTAACGGCGGAAGTCGGGATCGCCACGTTGTTCTTCCAGGGTCTTGGTGTAGCGCTTGTATTCCCACTGGTACTGGGCCGGGTCGAGTGCGATCACCGCCTCGATGCTGGCATTGACCCCGCTGCAGGAGATGGTCTCGTCTTCATCGTAGACGCGCTCGTCGGCGGCCAGGAAGTACAGCGCGAAGCCCCGCCCGGGACGGCGCAGAGCGACGCCGGTCACGACCCTTGCATTGGTGCGCGACACCAGCTTGGGCAACAGGGTGGCAGTGTAGGCGGGGCGCTCGAAGAAGGGCGCGAAAACGCCGCTGCCCCAGCTGGGTTCCTGATCGGGCAGGATGCCGACGGCCTCGGATCGCTTGAGCGCCTTGAGCAGCGCCGCCACGCCTCGGGGGTTGGTCGGCACCAGGCTGGCGCCGCAGCGCTCGCGCCCGGCGCGGATGATCGGGTCCAGCGGTGCCAGCTTGGGCGGCTCGTACATGGCGGTGAAGGGGAAGTGGCTCGACAGCCAGAAGTTCAGCACCTCCCAGTTGCCGAAGTGAGGCGCCAGGATGATCACGCCCTTGCCCTCGGCGCGGGCATCATCCAGCAGTTCGCGGCCATGTACCTCGACGATGCTGTCGGCCACTCGGTCGGGGTCGCCCTGCCAGGCAAAGCCGAGTTCCAGCATGGTGGCGGTGGAATGCTTGAGGCTTTCGCGCCCCAGGGTGGCGCGACGGGCCTCGGTAAGGTCGGGATAGACCACTTCCAGGTTGAGCCTGGTCACCGCGCGTTCGCGCTTGAGCAGGGGGTAGGCCACATTGACCAGGGCGACGCTGAGTCGCCACAGGGTCGTCGGTGACAGACGCGACAGTATCCGCCACAGGCGTGATATCGCGGTAGCCTGGAGTCGCTGTTGCCAGGGGACGTTCATATCAGATCAACCAACTTTCCACATTGTCCGGAGCGCGCTTTTCCTGCAGTGCCTTGAAGCCTTTGACGCAGCGCACGATCAACCACACCGCCAGGGCCAGCAGCAGCGGCAGGCCGATCACGATCAAGGTCAGGATCGAGGCCACGATGCCGTAGAGCAGGCCTATCCAGAAGGTACGGATCTGGTAGCGATAGTGCTCGTCGAGCCACTCGGGGCCCTTGCCACGGTAGACGTAGGCGATGATCACCCCGATCACCGCGGTGAAGCCGGTGACCAGGTTGGCCAGCAGCAGCGCGTAGCCCACCAGCGACATGGTGGTGTCGGCGGGGGGCGTGTCGCCAGGTGAGGGAGGCTCGACAGTGGGTCGTTGAGGCGTAAGGTCGTGTTGGCTCATCCATGGTCCCTTGGGTGCATGTCATACGGCCCCGTTATCATACCCAGCCTGTGCCGCATTGCCATGACAGGCGAAGCGGCCCGCAGGGACGACCGACGTTACTCCAGTTTGAGCGGACGGCTGATCTCCAGCAGGTTGCCGTCCGGGTCGCGAAGATACAGCGACTCGATCTTGCCGGTGGCACCCTGACGTTCCACGGGGCCCAGTTCCACCTCGACCGACAGGGCATCGAGGTGAGCCTTCACCTCAGCCAGCGGCAGATGGCTCTTGAAACAGACGTCGAGGCTGCCTGGGGTAGGGGTGGCGGCCCTGGGGGTCACGTCGGTGGCGGTCCAGTGCAGGCGCAGGGCCAGCTCGCCGAGCATCAGGTCGACCCGCTCGGTATCGCGATAGCGGACGTCCAGGCCCAGAACGCGGGTGTAGAAGTCCACGGCGCGGGAAATATCGGTCACGGTGATGACCAGGTGATCTAGACCTGACAGCATGCCTCTCTCCACAAATGATCCAAGTCCCAGAGAATACGACGATGCCAAGCTGTCCGCTATGCGCAAACCCGACGACGCACCACTTTCATGCGGACGGGCGCCGCGACTATTTTCGCTGCTCGGTATGTGACCTGGTGGCGGTGCCTCCCGAGCAGCGCCTGGGACCGCAGGCCGAGAAGGCGGTCTACGATCAGCACGACAACCGCCCGGATGATCCCGGCTATCGTCGTTTTCTGGGTCGTCTGTTTGATCCCCTGAGCGATCGTCTGTCGCCGGGTGCCGAGGGGCTCGATTTCGGTGCGGGGCCCGGTCCGACGCTGTCGCTGATGTTCGAGGAGGCGGGGTTTGCCACTCGGATCCATGATCCCTACTACCATCCCGCGCCGGAGAACCTGAAGCGGTATTACGACTTCATCACCGCCACCGAGGTGGTCGAGCACCTGTTCGCGCCCGGCCCGGTGCTGTTTGCGCTGGCCCGACAACTGCGACCCGGTGGCTGGCTGGGGCTGATGACCAAGCGCACGCCGGAGGACTTTGCCCGCTGGCACTATATTCGTGATCCCACCCATGTGGTGTTCTTCAGCGAGACGAGCTTTCGCTGGTTGGCCGAGGCACTTGGCATGAGTGTCGACTTCCCCGCGGCCGATGTGGTTCTGATGCGCCGTGACACGAGTCACTGAGGCCGGATTTATGCTTGACCAACAATGCGTTACAGATGCATGGGTGACGCCCTTCGAAAGACATTGACAGGCGCGAAAAGGGGGGTATATTCGCCGCCCAAGAGTCGTCGATACGCACCGCGACGGACGGACTCGAAACATCAACACCCACCCGCCGCCGCCGTCCGCGTCGTCCGCATCGCTGGAGCCCGACTCCTCATGTCTCCCCAACTTCTGGCCATGGCCCTGCCCCCCGTTCTGGGGCTATTCATTCTGGGCATCGGCAACGGTTTTCTGTCTTCGCTTATCACCCTGCGCCTGGACGCCGCCGGTGAATCGCCGGTGGTCATCGGCTGGGTCTCCGGCGCCTACTTCATCGGTCTTGGCCTGGGTGCCCTGTTCAACGACCGGCTGCTGCTCGCTATCGGCCATATTCGTGCCTACGGCAGCTTCGCCTCGCTGGTGGCGGTGACGGTGCTGCTGCAGGGGCTGATCCTGGATCCGGTGGCCTGGTTCGGGCTGCGTCTGATCGGTGGCTGGGCCACGGTCGGGGTCTTCCTGGTGATCGAGAGCTGGCTGCTGGCCTCCGGAGACTCCAAGGTGCGCGGGCGTCTGCTGGCGCTGTACATGATCGCCCTGTACGGCTCAGGTGTGCTCGGTCAGCTGCTTTTGGGCATCACCCAGAATATGGGCGAAACCGCCCCCTTCATGGTCATCGGTGCCCTGGCCTCGCTGTCGGTGCTGCCGATGGCGATGATTCCGCGGGTCACGCCACTGCTCGACAAGGTCGAGCCGCTGTCGCCGCTGCGCCTGATGATCCTCACCCCCACCGGGGTGGTGGGGGCCTTCGGTTCCGGCATGCTGGCGGCCGCAGTGTACGCCCTGATGCCGCTGTATCTGCAGCGTACCGGCTTTGATCTGGCCGAGGTCGGCCAACTGATGGCGATAACGGTACTCGGCGCCATGCTGCTGCAGTATCCGGTGGGCCGCTGGTCGGATCGTCACGACCGCCAGCTGGTGCTGATCCTGATCGGTCTGTTCTGCCTGGCCATCTCGCTGGCGGTGCTGCTGCTGCCGTTGCCGAGCTGGGGGCTGGCCGCGCTGCTGTTCCTGCTGGGCGGTGGCGTCTTCTCGTTGTATCCGGTATCGGTCAGCCACTCGGCGGACCGTGCCCCCGCCGGCGCCCTGGTGCCCATGAGTCAGGGGCTTTTGCTGATCAGCGCGCTTGGCTCCTCGGTCAGTCCGCCTCTGGTCAGCCCGGTGATGGCGGCGCTTGGCGATACCGCCCTGTTCATGGCCTTCGGCGCCCTCGGTGGCGCCCTGGTGCTGTTCTTCGCCTGGCGTCGCCTGGTGCGTCCGGCGCCGGTGCCGGTGGTGCCGTTCTCCCCGGCGACGCCCTTGTCGTCGGTGGGTGCGGAATTCGTGGTCACCGACGAGTGGGTGGCGGGCGCCAAGGAGCACGAGCATATGGAAGACCTGTCCGACGTGGTGCCGGACGTGGACGTGGCCGAGCCCATGGTGGGGCCGCCAGCCGAGGAAGGTCAGTACGTGCCTTATTTCGATGAAGACGGCTACCACGATGGCGTGCTCGAGGTGAACCATCACGAGTCTGATGAAGACGCCGCCGCTATCGAGCCAAGGCCCGTCGAACCCGGCTGGGAGCAGGAGTCGCCGTCGGCGGCTGAGCCGGGCGACGCACCCAAGGGCTGATCAACGTGGCCGGCGAACTTGTCCCTTTGGGTCGCCGTGGGCGGCTCAGAGCTGGCAAGAGGCGCCGGCCTGAGCGGTCAACATGTGGCAGACAGTGGGCCTCAGTTCGGTCCGAACAGCAGCTTGAACAGCGCACGACGTACCGCGGGTGTCGCCTGCTGGCGGGCGTAGGCCAGCAGCACGTCGTGATGGTTGGGATGACGGGCGTTCTGTACCAGGATCTGACGAGCTTGCTGTAGCTGGGTGGCCGACATGACAGTCCCTCCGGAGCATCGGGTGCCCACCATGGGCACTTGAGTCCCACAGTAGTCGCGGTCCTGGCTCGCTCCTTACGATGCCTGGTTGTGCTGCAGCGGCCTATTTCCTTCCCACGTCGAAGACAGATGGTTTTTCTCAAGTGGTATCTGAGCTGCCACCTCCGCTTCTATCTCATCCGCTATCTGCGGCCTCATCGAGCTGCGCCCGCCAGGCCATGATGCGAGCGAAACGCTCTTCCTGGCCATGATCCGTGGGGCGGTAGAAGCGCTCGGTCGGCACTGCCTCGGGCCAGCAGTCGTGGGCCGACCCCGCCGGGTAGCCGTTGGGCTCGGCGTGGGCGTAGCGGTAGCCGTCGCCGTGGCCCAGGGAAGCCATCAGCTTGGTCGGTGCGTTGCGCAGGTAGGTCGGCACCTCCAGGCTCGGCTGGGCCGCGACAAAGGCCTGGGCCTTCTTCCAGGCCTGGTCGATGGCGTTGCTCTTGGGCGCTACCGTCAGGTGGATGGCGGCGTGGGCGATGGCGCGCTGGCCTTCGTAGTCGCCCAGACGCAGGTAGGCATCCCAGGCCGACATGACCAGTGGCAGGCAACGCGGGTCGGCGTTGCCGACGTCCTCCGAGGCGATGGCCGCCAGGCGACGGATGACGTCCAGCGGATCGCCACCGCCCTGGATAAAGCGGGCCATGTACAGAAGGGCGGCGTCGGGGCGCGATGAGCGTACCGACTTGTGCAGTGCCGACAGCAGGTCGTAGTAGTGATCGCCTTGCTTGTCGAAGGCGCTGGCAGTGTGGCCGATGACGTCCTCGAGCGCCTCGCGGGGCAGACGCTCTGCACCGCCTTCCGCCTGGGTGAAGTCGCAGGCGGTCTCCAGAAGGCCCAGGGCGCGCCGGGCGTCGCCGGCCGAGGCGCGCGCCAGTATCGCCAGCACCTCGTCTTCGACGCGGATGTCGCGGTGACCAAGGCCGCGCTCGGGGTCGGCCAGGGCGCGGCGCATGACCTCGATCAGCGCGGCCTCGTCCAGCGCCTTGAGCACATGGACACGGGCCCGGGACAACAGCGCCGAATTGACCTCGAACGAGGGGTTCTCGGTGGTGGCGCCGATCAGCGTCAAGAGCCCCGACTCGACGTGGGGCAGCAGGGCGTCCTGCTGACTCTTGTTGAGGCGGTGGATCTCGTCGAGAAACAATACCGTGGTCTGCCCCTGGCCCTGGGCCACCCGGGCGCGCTCCACCACCTCGCGAATGTCCTTGACCCCGGCCATGACCGCCGACAAGCGCTCCAGCCGTGCGCTGGAGGCGCTGGCGAGGATATCGGCCAGGGTGGTCTTGCCGACGCCGGGTGGCCCCCACAGGATCATCGAGCGTACCTGGCCGGCTTCTACCATGCGCCGCAATGGCTTGCCTGGCCCCACCAGCGACGGCTGGCCCACGTAGTCGTCCAGGGACCTCGGGCGCATGCGCCAGGCCAGGGGCGCGGCGTCTTCCTGGTGGGCCTGTTCGAACATGTCCATCGCCGACTCCTGAGAAGAATGAATTGAGCGCCAGACGTCAACGCTCAGGCGGTGTGTAGGAAATCAACCCTTCTGAATGTGGCAATTTTCGTCGGGCAAAAACTCGATTATGCGTCTAGGGTGATACATTCCGGTTCCCGCACGATCCGGAACCTGACCCGAGAAGGCCAGTCTAAGCTAGGGTGCCTTCAGCTCATGCTGACCACAGGAGGTTTCCGTCATGCCCATGCTAAAGCAACTGCGACGGGATCATGCCAACATGGCGCGCATACTGCACGTCCTGCAACTCAAGCAAAAGACCCTCGCGCAGGGAGAGCGGCCCAACTTCCAGCTCGTCAGGGAGGTGGTTGACTATATTCTCGACTACATGGCGGGTTTCACCCTGCCCCTGGAGCAGATCTGTACCGACCGTCTCAAGGAGCTGGCCCCCGAAAGCGAGGCAGTGGCCGAGCAGCTGTCCGGCGACTACCGCAAGCTCAAGGCCCGGCTGACGCGCCTGTCCCGTGACATCGACATGATCCTGATGGATGTCGCCATCCCCATGGACCAGTTTGCCGATGACCTCAAGCAGTACCTGGACAGCCACCGTGCTTACCTTCGCCAAGAGCGTGAGGAACTCTTCCCGCTGATCAGCGAGCACTTCTCGGACGAAGATCTCGATCGCCTAGCCCACGCCCTGCCGGAGAACGCCACCGCCGAACTTGAGCGACTCCAGGCGGCCTACCCTGAACTCTATGCCGAGCTACGCGAGGAGCCGGTACCCGCCTGATCGGTTTTTCCCTCGTTCGTTCCTTGCTTCTCGAGCATCACGTCGTCGGCCCGAACTCCGGTTCGGGCCGCATGACGTCTGCGCTCACCTCGGCGCGCTGGCGTATCCGTGGGCGCCCTTGCTGCGCTTATGCAGGTCCGCCAATGTCGGGTAGAATGGCGCCCATGTTGATTCAGGTGCCGTTTCCCTTGCTCAGCCTCTTGCCCCTCCTCCTTCCCCGTCTCCGGTCGGCCTCGATGGCGGCCCGATCCGATCGTGGGGGATATTTCCCCGCCGTCCGGCAGTGGCGGTGGGCATGGGCTTTGCCCGTCAGGGAGGAGGCTTGATGGCCGGACCTGTGCTGGTGTTCGACTCCGGCGTGGGCGGGCTTTCCGTGGTGGCGGCGCTCAGACGCCATCTGCCCGATACGGCGCTTGCCTACTGCTGCGACAACGCCATGCTGCCCTACGGTACGCGGCCGGACCCTTGGTTGGTCGAGCGGATCGTCGCGGTGTGCGAGGCGGCGGTGAATCGTACCGGTGCCGATACCCTGGTGGTGGCCTGCAATACCGCCAGCACCCTGGCACTGGAGGCCTTGCGCGAGCGCCTGGACGTGCCGGTGGTGGGCACGGTGCCGGCGATCAAGCCGGCCGCCCAGGCCAGTCGCAGTGGGCATCTGGCACTGCTGGCCACCAGCGCAACGGTCGCCCGGCCCTACACCCAGCGGCTGATCGACAGCTATGCGCCGCACTGCCAGGTCGAGAAGGTGGCCGCCGACGCGCTGGTGGCCGAGGCGGAGCGCGCCATCCAGGGGCACGCTATCGATCCTGCGGTGGTTCGCCAGGCGCTGGCAGCGCTTGTGGAGGATGCCCGTATCGATACGGTGGTGCTGGGCTGTACCCACTTTCCCTTGCTGCGTCGCTGGCTCGACGAGGCCATGCCGCGGGCCGTCACCTGGGTAGACTCCGGCGACGCCATTGCCCGACGGACGGCCCAGGTGGCGGTGGGCCCGGACGCCCGACAGGGCCTCGATGCGGCCTGGGTCACGAGTCTATTGCGGGATTCGTCAGGTGCGACGGACGCCTCGGAAAGGCTGACGCGAGGGCTTGCGTCCTTCGGCTTTGCGGCCCCTTGCCTGCTGGACGTGCCCAGCGCTTGACCCACCTCTTGTACACCGTCCGGCAGCGGCGCTGACCACGCCGCCATCGCCCACGTCATTTGTTTATTGTTCATCGTTTTTCCAGGAGTTTCCGTGGCCATACCCGTCGTTGAACCCGAACGCTATGCCGAACAGCTCGCCGCCAAGCGTGATCGCCTGGTCGAGCAGTTTGCGCGGTTTTCTCCGCCCGAGCTCGAGGTGTATCCGTCACCGCCGAGTCACTACCGGCAACGCTGCGAGTTTCGCGTCTGGCATGAGGGCGACGATCTCTACTATGTGATGTTCGAGGTCAATCCCGAGGACCCCGACGACAAGCGACTGGTACGCATGGACCAGTTCGCGGTGGCCAGCGAGCGCATCAATGCCCTGATGCCGGCGCTGCTCGACGCCATCCGTAACAACCCGGTGATGCGGCGCAAGCTGTTTCAGGTGGAGTTTCTGACCACCCTGGCGGGTGAGACGTTGATCAGCCTGATCTACCACCGCCCGCTGGAAGAAGACTGGGAGCGGGATGCCCGGGAACTCGAGCGCGAGCTTGGGGTGATGATCATCGGCCGCTCACGCAAGCAGCGGCTGGTGCTGACCCGCGACCACGTGTGGGAACGTCTCGAGGTGGACGGACAGGTACTGCACTACCAGCAGGTGGAAAACAGCTTTACCCAGCCCAATGCGCGCATCTGCGCCTCCATGCTGTCCTGGGCACGGGAGGTGACCACGGGCAGCCAGCAGCAGGACCTGGTCGAGCTCTACTGCGGCAACGGCAACTTCACCATCGCCCTGGCAGAGAATTTTCGCCGGGTTCTGGCCACCGAGATCTCGCGCACCTCGGTGGCAAGCGCCAGGGTCAATCTCGAGGCCAACGCGGTGACCAATGCCTTTGTCGCGCGGATGTCTGCCGAAGACTTCTCTTCTGCGCTCAAAGGGGAGAAAACAGGCCGGCGAGTGGACGAGATGTGCCTGGGTGACTATGACTTCTCCACAGTGCTGGTGGACCCACCGCGGGCCGGTCTGGACGCCGACAGCTGTGATCAACTGAGTGAATACCCGCGTATCGTCTATATTTCATGCAATCCGGACACCCTGGCCGTCAATCTCGAACAGCTCACCAGGACGCACCGCATCGTTCGTTTCGCTCTGTTTGACCAGTTCCCCTTCACCCATCACTGTGAGTGCGGGGTCTTGCTGGAACGGCGCTCCTGAGGCGCCAACGAGCCTAACGCAAGCGTGCTGTCAAGGGGGGATGCGTAACCGTCATGCTCCATGAGAAGGCGGGCATCTGGATGGGGGTGGGGTGGGGATTGGCGTAAGCTTGCCGAATGCGCCGGGAGCGCCGGATGCGTAGCGCCGCGCAGCACGCTCGTCACTACCTTTACACAGGCCACAGTGAAGTGGCCGCCGCCAACCGAGGTGAGGATGTTACACGTCGCACAGGATGACAGTCGCGAGGATCTGCTCAAGCAACTCGAGGAAAAGCTGGAAGGACGCCTCGATCAGGAAAAGGCCGGTCTGGTGGGTGACTTCGCTCGCCATTTCTACTCCACGGTGCCGCTGGAGGATCTGAGTGAGCGGCGCCTGGATGATCTGTACGGCGCCACCCTGTCGGTGTGGCACTTCCTGCAGCAGTTCGATCCGGCCTCACCCAAGGTCAAGGTCATGAACCCTGACTTCGAGGAGCACGGCTGGCAGTCGACCCACACCTTTGTCGCGGTGCTGCACGAAGACATGCCGTTTCTGGTCGACTCGGTGCGCATCGAGCTCAACCGTCGTGGCATGACCGTCCACGCCATCCACAATTCGGTCCTGTCGGTCGCTCGTGACAAGCAGCACCGGGTCGAGCGTGTGTCGTCTCCGGGTGAAAAGGACGCCCCCGAGCATCGTGAGTCGCTGATCGCCATCGAGGTGGATCGTCACTCCGACCCCGAGGAGCTGTCGGCCATCGAGCAGAGCATCCACGAGGTGCTGAAGGAAGTGCGCACGGCGGTGGCGGACTTCGATCCGATGCGCGCGCGCATCCGCGAGACCATCGACGAGCTCAAGAATTGCTGCCCGGGCCCGATCGACAAGGCCGATCACGACGAGGCGGTGGCCTTCCTCGAATGGATGCTGGAAGACAACTTCACCTTCCTCGGTTATGACGAGTTCACCGTCGACAAGGACAACGGTGGCCAGAGCCTCAATCAGGTCGATGGCAGCGAGCTCGGTCTGTTCCGTCTGTCCGATGCCCAGTATCGCCAGCGTATCCGCACCGACCAGGGGGTCGAGGGCGATCGCTACGTGCTGGTGCCGCAGCTTCTGTCATTCGCCAAGAGCGCCTTCCACGCCCGCGTCCACCGTCCCACCTATCCGGATTACGTGACCATCGATCGCTATGACGACAAGGGCAACGTCATCGGCGAGCGTCGCTTCCTGGGGCTGTTCACCGCTGGGGTCTACAACGACTCGCCGCGTCATATTCCGATCCTGAGGCGCAAGCTCAAGACGGTGATGGATATCGCCGGCTTCAACCCCAAGGGCCACAACGGTAAGCAGCTGACCCAGATCCTCGAGGTCTATCCCCGCGACGACCTGTTCCAGATCGACACCGACGAACTGGCCCAGACGGCGCTGGGTATCCTCGATATCCGTGAACGCCGTCGGGTGCGGCTGTTCATCCGCGAGGATCGTTTCGGTCGCTTCTATTCGTGCCTGGTGTTCGTACCGCGCGATGTGTTCTCGACCGAGCTTCGTCTGCGTCTGCAGAACCTGCTGTGCGAGGAACTCGACGCCACCTTCGGCGACTTCAACACCTACCTGTCCGAATCGGTGCTGGCGCGGATCCAGTTCATCCTACGCTTCAACGGCGACACGCCGACCGACTACGACATCAAGGCGCTGGAAGAGAAGCTGGCGCGGCTCGCCCGCAACTGGCGTGACGATCTGCTCAATGCCGCCATCGAAGGCTTCGGCGAGGAACACGCCAACCAGCTACTGGATCGCTTCCGCGACGCCTTCCAGGCCAGCTACCAGGAAGACTTCAGCGCCCGCACCGCGGTCTACGACCTGCAGCACATCGGCGAGCTGGACAACGGCAAGCCGCTGGCGCTGTCGCTGTACCGACTGATCGAGGAAGAGGGCAGCGGCGTCAACCTCAAGCTGTTCCACAAGCGCAAGCCGATTCCGCTGTCCGACGTGCTGCCGATGATGGAAAACCTGGGGCTCAGGGTCATCGGTGAGCGCCCCTACGAGGTCGAGGCGGTGGACGAGAGCTACTGGATCCACGACTTCGATCTGGAGCATCACACTGACACCGAGGTCAACCTGCAGGAGATGCGCAAGCCGTTCATCGAGGCCTTCCAGCGCATCTGGGCCGGCGAGGCGGACAATGACCGCTTCAACCGTCTGATCATCGGCGCCAACCTCGACTGGCGTGAAGTGGCGATGCTGCGCTCCTACGCGCGTTATCTGAAGCAGATCCGCTTCGGCATCTCCCAGAACTTCATCGCCAATGCACTGGTGGCCCACCCGCAGATCACCCGCGAGCTGGTGACCCTGTTCGAGCTGCGCTTCGATCCCGAGGATCGTCCCGCCGAGGGTGAGATCGAGGCCTGCGTAGAGCGCATCAATGGCCTGCTCGACGACGTCGCCAGCCTCAACGACGACCGGCTGCTGCGTCGTTACGTGGAGCTGATCCAGGCGACCCTGCGCACCAACTACTATCAGAAGACCGAAGATGGCGGCTTCAAGGACTACCTGTCGTTCAAGCTGGAACCGTCCAAGGTCACCGGCATGCCCAAGCCGCGCCCGATGTTCGAGATCTTCGTCTGCTCGCCGCGGGTCGAGGGTGTTCACCTGCGTGGTGGCAAGGTCGCCCGTGGCGGCCTGCGCTGGTCGGATCGCCACGAGGACTTCCGTACCGAGGTGCTCGGGCTGGTCAAGGCGCAGCAGGTCAAGAACTCGGTGATCGTGCCGGTGGGGGCCAAGGGCGGCTTCGTGTGCAAGCGCATGCCGGAAGGTGCCGATCGCGAGACCACCCAGAAGGAAGGCATCGCCTGCTACCAGACCTTCATCCGCGCGCTGCTGGACGTGACCGACAATCTGGTCGGTGGCGAGGTCGTCGAGCCGAAGAACGTGGTACGCCACGACGAGGCGGACCCCTACCTGGTGGTGGCGGCCGACAAGGGCACCGCCACCTTCTCCGACATCGCCAACGAGATTTCCATCGAGTATGGCCACTGGCTGGGTGACGCCTTTGCTTCCGGCGGCGCCAACGGCTACGACCACAAGAAGATGGGCATCACCGCCAAGGGCGCCTGGGAGTCGGTCAAGCGTCACTTCCGTGGCCTCGGCATCAATACCCAGTCCGACGAGTTCAGCGTGGTCGGTATCGGTGACATGGCCGGTGACGTCTTCGGCAACGGCATGCTGCTGTCCGAGACCATTCGCCTGGTCGGTGCCTTCAACCATATGCACATCTTCGTCGACCCGACGCCGGATGCGGCCAGTACCTTCAAGGAGCGTAAGCGCCTGTTCGAGATGCCGCGCTCCAGCTGGGAAGACTATGACACTTCGTTGATCTCCGAAGGCGGCGGTGTCTTCTCCCGTGCGGCCAAGTCGATCAAGATCACGCCGCAGATGAAGGAGGTCTTCGGCATCAGCGAAGACAAGCTGCCGCCCAATGAGCTGATCCAGGCGATGCTGCGCTCGAAGGTCGACCTGATCTGGAACGGCGGCATCGGCACCTACGTCAAGGCCAGCACCGAGACCGACGCCGAGGTCGGCGACAAGGCCAACGACGTGCTGCGCATCGACGGCAAGGAACTGAACTGCCGAGTGGTAGGAGAGGGCGGCAACCTTGGCCTGACCCAGCGCGGGCGCATGGAGGCGGCGGCGCGTGGTGTGCGCGTCAACACCGACTTCATCGACAACGCTGGCGGGGTCAACTGCTCCGACCATGAGGTCAACATCAAGATCCTGATCGATGAGGTGGTGGCCAACGGTGACATGACCGACAAGCAGCGCAATCAGCTGCTGGCGGACATGACCGAGGAAGTCAGCGAGCTGGTGCTGACCGACAACTATCGTCAGACCCTGGCGCTGGATCTGTCCGAGCGGCTGTCCCACCAGGGGATCGGGCCCTATCGCCGCTTTATCAGCGAACTGGAAGCGGCCGGTCAGATCGATCGCGAACTCGAGTTCCTGCCCTCCGACGAGGAGCTCCAGGAGCGTTCCGCCAATGACCAGGGCATGGTGTTGCCGGAGCTGTCGGTACTGATCTCCTACGCCAAGAGCACGCTCAAGGGCGACCTGATCGCCTCCGACGTGCCCGACGACGAGATCATCGCCCAGCACGCCACCCGGGCCTTCCCCCAGAGCCTGGTGGAGCGCTACCGCGACCAGGTCCTGAGCCACCGCCTGAAGCGCGAAATCGTGGCGACCCAGCTGGCCAACGATCTGGTCGACCACATGGGCATCGTGTTCACCCGCCGGCTGATCGACTCCACCGGCATGGGGCGTGCGGACATCGCGCGGGCCTACGTCATCGCCCGTGACAGCTTCCAGCTGCCCAAGCTGTGGGAGCAGATCGAAGCGCTCGACAATCAGGTCTCGACCGATATCCAGTACGGAATGATGCTCGACCTGATGCGCATGATTCGCCGCGCTTCACGCTGGTTCCTGCGCCATCGTTCGGGCCAGGCTGCCGGTGACTGCATCGAGTACTACCAGCCGCGTATTGCCCAGCTGCAGGAGAATATCGGCAAGCGTCTGCGTGGCGAGGAACTCGAGGCCTGGCAGGCCCGCCGTGACGAACTCGTCGACGCCGGGGTGCCCGAGGCGCTGGCCTCCACCGTGGCCGCGGCCGATAGCCTGTACGCGGCGCTGGGCATCATCCAGACCGCCCGCCAGGTCAACGAGAAGCCGCAGAAGGTGGCCGAGGTCTGCTACGAGATCGGCGCCCGTCTGGAGCTGCCGTGGATGATCCAGCAGGTTACCGCCTTGCCGGTGAAGGATAGCTGGCAGGCCCAGGCGCGGGAGACCTTCCGCGACGACATCGAGCGTCAGCAGATGGCGTTGACCGCCAGCGTGATGAAGATGGAGAGCGGCGCCCGCGATACCGCCGGACGTGTCGATCAGTGGCTCAAGCACCACGAGTCCATGCACAAGCGCTGGTGCCGCCTGATCAACGAGGTCGACAGTGGCGCCCAGGGCGGCTTCCCGCTGTTTGCCGTGGCGGTGCGTGAGCTGGTGGATCTGGCCGAGAGCAACAGCGAGGTCTAGACCCCGGGTCAGTGAGTCGACCACTAGAGGACGCCCACGGGCGTCCTCGTCGTAGCCGACACCGATCGAGTGAATCCGTGACGTTGGTTCACACAAGGTGGCGGTTCACACCAGGTGGCGGTTCACACAATGCAAGAAGGGCGCCCCTGGGGGCGCCCTTCTTGCGTCTGGCCTTCGTAGGCCTTGTCGGCAACCAACGGACCGAGGCTTAGCGGCAGCTGATGCTCCAGATCGCCTTGAAGCCTTCGCTATCGTCGTTCAGCGCCGCCAGGTTGGTGTCTTCGTTGACGGTGCCGCCTTCGACCATGGCCTCGGCGCGCTCACGCTTTTCCGGGCTGGTGTTGGGGCCAAGCACCTGTTGCTCCTCGATGATGAATTCGTCGCGATCCTGGGCCTCGCACTGCTCCAGTGCGCGTTCCTTTGCCTCTTCCAGGGCTTCCTGGCGATCATCGCCGAGCCCGGTGACGATGTAGTCGGTGCTCTCTTTCTCCATCGAGGCGCTGTCGCTGGCGCAGCCGGCAAGGCCGAGGGCGGCAACGGCGCCGAGGGCAAGCATCATGGGGCGAGTCTTGATCATCATGCGGTCTCTCCTTTTCCGTCTCGGGGATCCCTATTTCCAGCAGGGATGGGCGCTTGTCACCCGCGCCTTGCTGACCATGCTAACGAATCAGCACAGCAGCACAAGAGTAGCGTACCGGCGACGGGGGGTGTCGCAGACGGGAGACGGCAGGCAAGGGACGGCAAACAAGAGTCGGCAACCAAGAGCCGGTAGATAAGTGACAGCAGACGAGGGGGCGCACGAAGCGGGAGGCAAGAGTCGGTAGACAAGAGCCGGTAGATAAGTGACAGCAGATGAGGGGGCGCACGAAGCGGGAGGCAAGAGTCGGTAGACAAGAGCCGGTAGATAAGCGACAGCAGACGAGGGGCGTACCAAGCGGGAGGCAGGAATCGGTAGATAGGCGACGAGGTGGCGGGACCACCGATCGGCCATCAGTGCCCGTGGGGCAGTGATGGCCGGTCGATGAATCCGCTCAGCGAAGCGCTACAGCAGGAAGATCGTCGCCAGGCCGAGGAAGGACATGAAGCCGATCACGTCGGTGACGGTGGTCAGAATGACCGAGCCGGACAGCGCTGGATCGATGTTCATGCGCTTGAGCACGAGGGGAATCACGATGCCGCAGACCCCGGCGGCCAGCATGTTGATGACCAGGGCGGCGGCGATGATCACGCCGATCGCCACGCTCTTGAACCAGAGCACCGCCAGCACCGCCACCACCAGTGCCCAGACGATACCGTTGAGCAGGGCAATGCCGACCTCCTTGCGCAGCAGCCAGTTGCTGTTGGTCTTGCTGATCTGGCCAAGGGCGAGGCCGCGAATGGCCAGGGTCAGGGTCTGGCTGCCGGCGATGCCGCCCATGCTGGCGACGATCGGCATCAGTACCGCCAGCGCCACCACCTTCTCCAGGGCATCCTCGAACTGACCGATGACCCAGGCGGCGAGAAAGGCGGTCAGCAGGTTGATGCCGAGCCATACCGCACGACGCTTGGCGCTGGGCAAAACCGGCGCGAACAGGTCTTCCTCCTCGTCGAGGCCGGCCATGTTCATCAGCGCCTGTTCGGAGTTCTCCTGGATGACGTCGACGATATCGTCGATGACGATACGGCCGATCAACATGCCGTCGTTGTCCACCACCGGGGCCGACGTCAGGTCGTGGGTCTGGAACAGGGTGGCCACGTCGCGGGACTTCATGTCGCCCTGGATGACGTCGACGTCGGCGTCCATCAGCTCCGCCACCGAGGTCTCCTGATCATGGGAAACCAGCCGGGCCAGCGGCAGCACGCCGACGAAGTGGCCGATGCGGTCCACCACCATCAGGTTGTCGGTGTTGTCCGGGATCGACTCCTTCCAGCGCAGGAAGCGTTGCACTGTCTCGAGGGTGACGTCGGAGCGCACCCCGATGGCGTCGGTGCGCATCAGGCGCCCGGCGCTGTCTTCCTCGAACGACAGGGTCTCCTGCAGACGAGTGCGCTGCATCTCGTCCATGGTGCGCAGCATGTCCTCGGCCACCTGCTTGGGCAGGTCCTCGAACAGCTCTGCCAGGTCGGCGGTGTCCAGGCTTGCCGTGGCGGCGACGATCTCCTCGGGGTCCATGTCCTCGAGCAGGGTGCTGCGCACCTCGTCATGGACGTGCAGCAGGACCTCGCCGTCGTCCTCCGCCGGTACCTGTTCCCATAGCCTGATGCGCTCGCTCAGCGGCAGCGATTCGAGCAGCAGGGCGACCTCGGCGGGTTCGAGATCCTCCAGGGCCTCGGAGACCTCCTGGGGGTTCTCGTCTTCCAGGGCCAGGTGGATGCGCGACAGCTGGCTTTCAAACGTCTCGGTCACTTCTGTCATGGGCCCTCCCGGCATATGTCGCTGACTGACAAGACAACGATCGTGTCCTACGTTGATGGAGTTAGTAGAACACAACTATTTACAAAGAAAAGGAGTGGCGAATGGCTGGATCGAGCGAGGGCTACCACGAACCGGTGGAAGAGTTGACGGCGCAGACCCGGGATTACCATCGCGCCATCGTGTCGTTGATGGAGGAACTGGAGGCAGTCGACTGGTACAACCAGCGAGTTGACGCCTGTCAGGACGAAGATCTACGCAAGATCCTCGAACATAACCGTGATGAGGAAAAGGAGCACGCGGCCATGACCCTGGAGTGGCTGCGCCGCAAGGATCCCGCCATGGACAAGTATCTACGCGAGTTTCTGTTTACCGAAGGGGACATTGGACACTGACGACCTGGGATGAAAGCCCGTTTGGGCAAAACGGCTGAGGTCTGATTCAGGAAGTCGTCGTGGCGTCGCGGCTGCGCTATACTCGCGCCCGGCCGCGCGCCCTCGTCCTTTTTCGCCTCGGAGACGCCATGTACGATCTCGCCCGCTCCCTGTTGTTTCGCCTGGATCCCGAACGGGCCCACGGCCTGTCCTTGACGTCGCTGGACTGGGCGGCGCGCGTGAAGGCGACGCGGTTGCTGGCAGGTGCCCGCGTGGACGATCCGGTCAACGTGATGGGCTTGAGCTTCCCCAACCGTATCGGCCTGGCGGCGGGGCTCGACAAGAACGCCGATCACCTCGACGCCCTGGGGGCGCTGGGCTTCGGCTTCGTCGAGGTCGGCACCGTGACCCCCAGGGCCCAGTCCGGCAACCCCAAGCCCCGGCTGTTCCGCCTGCCCGAGCGTGGCGCCATCATCAATCGCATGGGGTTCAACAACCTCGGCGTGGATCACCTGGTGGAGCAGGTAAAGGCCAGCCGCTACCGCGGGGTGATCGGCATCAATATCGGCAAGAACCTGACCACCTCGGTGGAGGACGCCGGTGACGACTACCTTTACTGCCTGGAGCGGGTTCACGCTCACGCCGACTACGTGGCGGTCAATATCTCGTCACCGAATACTCCGGGGCTACGCAACCTGCAGTTCGGCGACCACCTCGATGAGTTGCTCGGACGCCTGCGCTCGACAGGCACTCGCCTCGATGAACAGAGTGGGCGTCGTGTGCCGCTGGCGGTAAAGATCGCCCCGGACATGGACGAGGAAGAGGTCGTTCTGGTGGCGCGGGCGCTGGCGGACAATGGCATCGACGCGGTGATCGCTACCAACACCACGGTATCCCGTGAAGCGGTGCAAGGGCTTGCGCACGCCGATGAGCAGGGCGGACTGTCGGGTTGCCCGGTGTTCGATGCCTCCAACCTTGTGATCGAGCGGCTGCGCCAGGCGTTGCCCGACATGCCGATCATCGGCGTCGGCGGCGTCGACAGTGGCCAGGCGGCGGTGGCCAAGCGTCAGGCAGGGGCGGATCTGGTGCAGGTGTATTCGGGCTTTATCTACCGCGGACCGGGGCTGGTCCGGGAGTGCGCCAGGGCGCTGGCGTCGGCGCGCTGAAAGGGCGGGCAGCAAAAAGCCCATGGCGTCTTGTGCCATGGGCTTGGCGGGTCTTTCCTTTACCTCGACAGTACTGCGTTATCAGAGCACCATGGGGTTCTTGTGAATGCCGGACACTCCCGTCATGCCCGACCACTGGTCCCCACGACCTTCACGCCAACCGCTCATCCAGTATTCCCGTAGATTGATGTCCTGGCTGGGGCAGTCATCGCGGGATCTACCCGAGAGACCGGCCTTGTAGCCATGTACATAGGCACGCTGGAAGCGATCACGTTTCTGTCGTTTCATGGGTCTACCTCGTGACAAAGGTACCAATCTGACCTGCCCCTGCGGGAAATTCGGGGGATGCAAGCGGCAGGCCCGTGATGCCCAAGCCCTGCGATGTGCAGGCTCTCCCGAGTCGCACGAAATGAAGGCTTGTTGACAGGGACACATGTGTCGTATCTCGTAGCTACCATTCCATTGATAGCGTAAGCCGCTCGGCATTGTCGACTGTTGTTTTGTAACAACCTGTTCACCTTGTCGTCATGAAATGGTTAACCGAATAATGGCTTTCGCAGTCATCATTAATGTAGGAGAAGCAAGTGCCTGAGAAGCTTGACCTTCTGGCAACCTGTCCGCGGGGCATCGAACAACTGTTAGCCGACGAGCTAGTCACATTCGGCTTGACACCGGGCAAGACCACCGTGGCAGGCGTGAACGCCGAGGGCGATCTCGAGGGTGCCTACCGGGCCTGCCTGTGGTCGCGCCTGGCCAACAGGGTCATCCTGTGTCTGTCGCGGACGGAAGGCGTCGAAACGCCGGATGCCCTGCACGATGCCGCCGCCGCCGTCGACTGGCAGCGCCATCTGCCTGCCGGTGCCACCATCGCGGTGGACTTTCATGGTCGTAGTGACGAGATTCGACATACCCGCTTCGGCGCCCAGACGGTCAAGGATGGCGTGGTCGACCGTCTTGGTGCGGCCGGCCAGGCGCGTCCCGATGTCGACGTCCGTAATCCCGACGTGCGCCTCTATGCCCACCTGCACCGTGGCCGCTTGACGCTGGGCATCGACCTGTCCGGCGACAGCCTGCACCGGCGCGGCTATCGTCGCGATACCGGCCACGCCCCGCTCAAGGAAAACCTGGCGGCGGCGCTGCTGGTGCGCGCCGGCTGGCCGGAGTTGGCCAAGCAGGGCGCGCCGCTGGTTGACCCCATGTGTGGCTCGGGCACGCTGTTGATCGAGGCCGCGCTGATGGCCGCCGACATGGCGCCCAACCTGAACCGGGAGCGCTTCGGCTTTGCCCGCTGGGCCGGCCACGACCCGGCGCTGTGGCGCGAGGTCCTGCGCGAGGCCGAGGCCCGGGCGAGCATCGGACGAAAACGCGCGCGCTCGGTGATCTTTGGCTTCGACCAGAGCCCGCCGGCGCTGTCGGCGGCCAAGACCAACGCCATGCGCGCCGGCATCCCGGCGCTGATCCACCTCGATGGCGCCAGCGTGCATCGCCTGGCGCGGCCGCGGGTGCTCGACCCCGAGCTTGCGGGGCTGGTGATCAGCAACCCGCCTTACGGCGAGCGTATCGGCGAGCTGCCGGAGCTGGTGCGGCTCTATTCGGACCTGGGCGAGCGGCTCAAGGCCGACTTCGGTGGCTGGCGCCTGGCGCTGTTCACCGGCAATCCGGACCTTGGCCACCGTCTCGGCATGCGCGCCCACAAGCAGTACGCGCTGAGAAACGGCCCGCTCGAGGCCAAGCTGTTGCTGATCGATATCGCACGCCGCGATGGCCAGAGCCAGAACCAGGATCAGAACCAGGATCGGAGCCAGGGTCGCCGCCATGACGCTGAGGCAACGTCGGCGGTCGACGGCCAGGCTAGCCCGGCCACCGGGGCAGGTGAAGGGGCGGCATCCTCCGATACCCAGGCAACATCCACGGCACCTCGTAGCGAGGGCGCCCAGATGTTTGCCAACCGTCTGGAAAAGAACCAGAAGAAGCTGCGCAAGTGGCTCAAGCGCAGCGGCGAGAGCTGCTATCGGCTGTACGACGCCGACATGCCCGAGTATGCCCTGGCCATCGATGTCTACGGCGATCACGTCCACGTCCAGGAGTACGCCGCGCCCAAGTCCATCGACCCGTCCCAGGCCCAGCGGCGTCTGTTCGATGCCCTTGGGGTGATTCCCGAGGTGCTGGAAGTGGACCCCGGCAAGGTGGTGATCAAGCGGCGCAAGCGTCAGCAGGGGAAGTCCCAGTACGAGAAGCAGGGGCGAAGCGGCCAGCGCTTCCAGGTCACCGAAGGTCGCGCGACGCTATGGGTCAACCTGCGTGACTATCTGGACACAGGGCTGTTTCTCGATCATCGCCCGGTGCGCCGTATGCTCGGCGAGATGGCTGCCGGCAAGCGCTTTCTCAACCTGTTCTGCTACACCGCCACGGCCACGGTGCAGGCAGCGCTCGGCAGCGAGGCCGAGGGCGGCGCCAGTGACAGTGTCAGCGTAGACATGTCCAACACCTACCTGGAGTGGGCGCGGGACAATTTCGCGCTCAACCGGCTCGACCCGTCGCGCCACCGGGTGGTGCGCGACGACTGCCTGCGCTGGCTGGAGACCGCAGGCGGCGAGTTCGACCTGATCTTCATGGACCCGCCGACCTTCTCCAACTCCAAGAAGATGGAAGACACCCTGGATGTCCAGCGGGACCATCCGCGCCTGGTGCGCCTGGCCATGGCTCGGCTGGCGCCGGGCGGTACCCTGGTGTTCTCCAACAACCAGCGGCGCTTTCAGATGGATGACGAGCTTGCCGTCGACTTCGAGGTCAAGGACATCTCGCGTCAGACCTTCGACCCTGACTTCAGCCGCCGGCCGGACCTGCACCACTGCTTCCTCATCCGCCATCGGCAGGCGTCGTGATGGTGCTGACGCTCTACACCACCCTGGGCTGCCATCTGTGCGAGCAGATGGAAGCCCTGGTGCGTGCCCTTGCCCGGGTGGAGTTCACCATCGAGCGTATCGAGATCAGCGAAGACGACACCCTGCTTCGCCGTTACGGCGAGAGGATCCCGGTGCTGATCGACGCTGAACGTCCCGATGACGTACTGGAGGGGCGGGTGGAGCCGGATGCCGTCGTGCGCTGGCTGGCGACACGCGGGTGGTTGAAAGAGCAAGCGGTCGCTGTGCAAGCCGAAGCGGCCTCGGCGAGCCAGGGGAGGGAGGCTCCCGCAGTAACAGCGACCCGGGTGAAAGGACGCCGCGTCTTCGGCAAGCTCTGAGCGGGTGCTGGGATGGCTGTAGGATGACTGTAACAAGGGCTATGGCGAGAGCGCCCGTAGTGGTGGCCTCGTCGCCATGGCGGCCACCGCGTTAGCGGCGGGTCGCCAGGGCAGCCGCCAGCTCTCGCTGGTAGGCCTCGAGATGTGAGGTCGGGTCCTCGTCAAGACGCCCCAGTGCCACCGCCAGTTCGAAGAATCCAGGGCCCGGCAGTTGGGGTGCCTGGCGGCTGACCACCAGGGCGGCGATCAGCGGTCGTTCGGCCGCGACATCCTCGCGCATGGTGATTTCCAGGGCTTCGGCCACCCGGCGGATGGTGCGTGGCGGGGTGAGCCCCAGAGCCTCGGCGGCCTGCTGGTAGGTGATCGGCAGGGCGCTGTCGGGCAGGCTCTCCAGCAGGGCACGCAGTCGGGGGGGCAGGCTGACAGGGGAGGTGTCCGCCATGCTCAGTGTTCGTCCAGCAGTGACAGTTGCCCCATGGCCTCACGGCCTTCCGGGCTATGGTCGTCGGCTTCCAGGACCTTGGTGAAACCTCGCGATCCGAGGATGGTCTTCTCGTCTTCCAACCACATCATTGCCTGACCGTAGTCATCGGCCAGCTGATGCTTGAGCCCGCCGAACTGGGTACCGATCTGGCCCCAGGCACGGCTGAAGATCCAGTCGCCGAACATGTCCTGGTGCACGTGCACGAGGACATAGTCATGGTCGGTTTCCCAGCGGACGATCACGGCGACTCCCGTCATATCACTTGGTGGCTACGGAGGGCGGGCGCCGGCTCCGTGTCTGGAAACGCTGATAAAGCCTTTGCAGTGTTTCCATTATGGTTATCATGGGCATTGTAAGCCCTTGAGGCTAATCCACAAATAGCCCGGTTGCATGACCGGGAGCCCGATACCTGCGACCCGGGGAACCCCATGAAGATTCTTGTCGATGCCAACGTGCCCGCCGCCGATGCCTGCTTTGCGCCGCTTGGCCAGGTCAGCCGTCGGCCGGGGCGCGAGATCGACGCCGACAGCCTGGCCGATGTGGATGCCTTGGTGATTCGCTCGATCACGCGTCTCGACGCCGATTTGATCGAGGCCACCAAAGCCAAGGGCTCGCCGCTGTCTTTTGTCGGCAGTTGCACCATTGGCACCGACCACGTCGACCAGGCCGCCCTGGCGCGCCATGCCATCACCTTCGCCAGCGCCCCTGGCTGCAATGCCGAGCCGGTGGTGGACTACGTGCTGTCGGCGTTGATGCTGGCCTGCGAGCGTCGTGGTCAGTCGCTGCTCGAGCGTCGCGTGGGTATCGTCGGCGTCGGCAATGTAGGCGGCCGGCTGGCGGCCCGTCTGGCCGCCATGGGCATCGAGCACCGGCTGTGCGACCCGCCAAGGGCAGAGAGAGAAACCGGCAGCAGAGCCGGTCGCGAGAACGGCCAGGACTTTGTCGAGCTGGACGCCCTGATCGACAGCTGCGACGTGCTGTGCCTGCATACCCCGCTGGTGCGCGAGGGACGCCACGCTACTCGCCACCTGCTCGACGCCCGGCGCATCGAGGCGCTGGCGCCCGGTACGCTGCTGCTCAATGCTGGACGTGGCGACTGCGTCGACGGTCAGGCGCTGAACCGACGCCTGGCTCGTGGTGATGACCTCACCGCACTGCTCGACGTGTGGGAGGAAGAGCCCTCCATCGACCAGGTACTGGCGCACCAGGTCGCCCTGGCCACGCCCCATATCGCGGGGCATAGCCTGGATGGCAAGCTGCGCGGTACCTATCAGATCCATCAGGCGCTGGTGGGCCACCTGGGGCTGGGGGAAAGGGTTTCCCTCGCGGAGCTGCTGCCCGCTCCCGCGCTGTCGCGCCTGGTGCTCGATGGCGGCCTGTCGCCGGAGGAGGCGCTGGTGCTGTGCATGCGGGCGGTGTATGACCCGCGGCGCGATCATGATCGACTGCTGCGAGCCATGGCCGTCGATAACCCGGGCAAGGGTTTTGATCAGTGTCGGGCGAGCTATCCGCTGCGTCGTGAGTTTTCGACCCTGACGCTGGAGCTTGTCGGCCAGGCGCAGGAGCTGGCGCCCCTGCTGTCCGGGGCCGGCTTTCAAGTGGACTGCCGCTGACTCAGACGGCACCGCTGAAGCAGACGGTACCGCCGCCCAAGTGATCTTGCCCGACCAGCTGCATGGACACCCCAAGGGCCCGACGCCATGCGCCGGGCCCTTGTCTGTTGGGGCGGACACCCTCTACTGCGACTTCCATCGTGTGTTGCGGCCAAGTCTTGGCGTTGCCTGGGTGTCAGCAGGTTACAGCCCCATGGCCGAGGAGGTGGAACGGCGCGGATCGGCGCCGCCGTAGAAGACGCCGTCCTCGATCAGGATCGACTGGGCGGCACCCATGGCCTCCTGCTGGTTGACGGTGTGGCCCATGCTCTCCAGCAGGTCCAGGGTGTCGGGGCTGACGCCCTGTTCGATGCGGATCTCGTCGGGCAGCCACTGATGGTGGATGCGCGGCATGCTGACCGCCGCCTGGATGTTCATGTCGTGGTCGATCACGTTCATCAGCACCTGCAGGGTGGTGGTGATGATGCGCGAGCCACCGGGGCTGCCGGTGATCAGGTAGTTCTTGCCGTCGCGCTTGACGATGGTCGGCGTCATCGACGACAGCATGCGCTTCTCCGGCTCGATCTTGTTGGATTCGCCGCCGATCAGGCCGTAGGCGTTGGGTACCCCGGGCTTCGCCGAGAAGTCGTCCATTTCGTTGTTGAGCAGGAAGCCGGCGCCGTCGACCACGATGCCCGAACCATAGCTGAAGTTGATGGTGTAGGTGTTGGACACCGCCAGGCCGTTGCCGTCGGCGATCGAGAAGTGGGTGGTTTCGTTGGACTCGTAGGGCAGCGGGTTGCCTGGCGCGATATCGGCGCTTGGGGTGGCCTGGTCGGCGGCGATATCGCTGCGTAGCTCGGCGGCGTACTCCTCGGAGGTCAGCCCGGCCAGGGGCACCTCGACGAAGTCGGTGTCACCCAGATACTGGGAGCGATCGGCGTAGGCCCGCTTCATTGCCTCTGCCATCAGGTGGATGGTGCGGGCCGAGTTGAAGCCCAGCTCACCGATATCGTCGTCCTCGAGGATGTTGAGGATCTGCACGATATGGGCGCCACCGGAGGACGGCGGGCTCATCGCGTAGACGTCGTGGCCACGGTAGCTGCCATGCACCGGTTCGCGCACGGTGGCCTCGTAGCTGGCCAGATCCTCCAGTGTCATCAGGCCGTCGTGACGCTCCATCTCGGCGGCGATCAGCTCGGCGGTCTCGCCCTCGTAGAACTCACGGGGGCCCTTTTCGGCGATGCGCTTCAAGGTGGCGGCCAGGTCCGGCTGGCGGTAGATGTCGCCGACCTGGTAGCGCGAGCCATCCTCCTTGAAGAACTTGGCGCGGCTGGCCTCCCAGGGCTCGAAGCGTTCGCTGGCGCTGTCGATGCCGTCGACGAAGCGCTGGGGCACGGCGAAGCCCTCTTCGGCAAGCTTGATGGCCGGGGCCAGGGTCTCGGCCAGGCTCATGGTGCCGTAGCGCTCCAGTGCCAGTGCCAGCCCTGCCACGGTGCCGGGCACGCCGGCGGCGTTGTGGGTGTAGCGGGACAGCTCGGCCACAGCGTCGCCGTTGTCGTCCTGGAACATGGTCTCGTAGGCTGCCTTGGGCGCCTTTTCGCGGTAGTCGATGGCGATGACTTCATCGCTGTTCTCGTCGGAGATCAGCATGAAGCCGCCGCCGCCGATATTGCCTGAACGCGGCTGGGTGACCGCCAGCGCAAAGCCTGCGGTGACGGCGGCGTCCACGGCATTGCCGCCGTTGGCCAGCACCTCTCGGGCCACCTCGGAGGCCAGGAAGTGGCTGGTGGCGACCATGCCGCGGGTGCTGACCTCAGGATGGAAGCGTTCGCCTTCCAGGATCGCCTGACTGTCGGCCAGCGCCGAGGTCGAGACGAGACCCAGAGCGAGCCCTAGCGCCGAGCCTGCGATTGCCCCGCGCAGGGAGTAGGAGACTGACATGGCATACCCTCGTGTTTTCGGTAGATCGTTGCAGGCCGCTGGCCGTGCGGCCAGAACGCCTCGTTGTACGCTGCTTAACTATTGTCGTGACGAGGCGTACGCGCAAATGGCGAAGCGACCCTGGGTGTGCCGAGAGGAGTAAGTGGAAGCCGGCTCCAACGACAACGCCCCCGCCAGGCAGGGCCGGGCGGGGGCGTTGCGAGCGCATCAAGTGTGCGCTTACTGGCGGTAGGCGGCTTCCTTGAGCGCGCGGATGCGATCATCCAGCGGCGGGTGACTCGCAAACAGCTTTTCCATCAGCTTGCGGGTCTGGCCGGTGGTGATGGCGAAGGCGGTCAGGGTGTCCGGCATCTGGTCGGGCATCTGGGTCTCGGCCTTGAGTCGAGCCAGGGCATTGATCATGGCGCCGGAACCGGCGAGCTTGGCCCCGGCGGCGTCGGCGCGGTACTCGCGGAAGCGCGAGAACCAGGCGGCGATCATCGAGGCCAGGATGCCGAACACGATCTCGGCGACCATGACCACGGCAATGTAGCCAAAGAAGCCGAGGCCCTCGTTGTCGTCACGCCGCAGGAAGCTGTCGACCACCTGCGCGACCACCCGGGCGAAGAACATCACGAAGGTGTTGAGCACGCCCTGAATCAGCGCAAGCGTGACCATGTCGCCGTTGGCGACGTGGCCGATCTCGTGGGCCAGCACCGCCTTGATCTCTTCGGGCTGCATGCGATTGAGCAGGCCGGCGGACACCGCGACCAGCGCATCGTTCTTGTTCCAGCCGGTGGCAAAGGCATTGGACTGCTGGGCCGGGAAGATGCCGACCTCCGGGGTCTTGATGTTGGCTTCGCGGGCCAGCTCGGCGACGGTGTCGACCAGCCACTGCTCGGTGGCGTTGGAGGGATTTTCGATGATCACCGTGCCGGTGGAGCGCTTGGCCATCCACTTGGAGATGAACAGCGACACCATGGAACCCGCCATGCCGAAAACGAAGCAGAAGATCAGCAGGCTGTTGAAGTTGATGCCCTGGGCGTTGAGGTAGGGCTCCACGCCGAGCAGGCGCAGGGTGATACTCGCCACCAGGATCACCGCCAGGTTGGTGCCCAGGAAGAGCAGGATTCTCATCATTGCCGACATTCTCCGTAAGGAAGGAAACCTGCCGAGCCAATCGGCTCGACGGGAGGAATCAGATGCTTAGATAAGCCCTGGAGCGACAAGTTTCAAGCGCCCGGGCGCGGATGACGCTATCGCCGTGCCAGCGTCGAGATAGCGGATTCGATGCTGGCACCCGGCGATGACGTCGGCGTGACCGCCTACTGGCGATAGCGCGAGAGGAAGCGGGCGAAGCGATCCAGGGCGTCGCCGAGCTGATCGGCCCAGGGCAACGTGACGATGCGCACGTGGTCCGGGTCGGGCCAGTTGAAGGCGGTACCCTGGACCAGCAGGATCTTCTCCTGCAGCAGCAGGTCCAGCACCAGTTGCTGGTCGTCCTGGATATTGAAGACCTTGGGGTCCAGGCGCGGAAAGGCGTAGAGCGCGCCCTTGGGCGTGGTGCAGCTGACCCCTGGGATGGCGTTGAGCTTTTCCACCGTGATGTCGCGCTGGGCCAGCAGGCGCCCGCCGGGCAGGATCAGGTCGTTGATCGACTGGTAGCCCCCCAGTGCGGTCTGGATGGCGTGCTGGGCGGGCACATTGGCGCACAGGCGCATCGAGGCCAGCATGGTCAGGCCCTGGATAAAGTCGTTGGCGCGCTGGCGTGCCACCGCCCCGGACAGGGTCATCCAGCCGCTGCGAAAGCCGGCGCAGCGGTAGCTCTTGGACAGACCGTTCATGGTCACCACCAGCTGGTCTTCGCTGGCCAGTGCCCCGGTGGCCACGTGCACGGTGTCGTCGTAGAGGATCTTGTCGTAGATCTCGTCGGAGAACACCACCAGGTTGTGCTCACGGGCGATGTCGAGCAGTTCGCGCAGCACCTCGGGGGGATAGACCGCACCGGTGGGGTTGTTGGGGTTGATGATGACGATGGCGCGGGTGTGGCTGGTCACCTTGGCGCGGATATCGTCCATCGCCGGCGCCCAGTCGGCCTGTTCGTCGCACAGATAGTGTACGCCACGCCCGCCGGACAGGTTTACCGCAGCGGTCCATAGCGGGTAGTCGGGGGCCGGGATCAGCACCTCGTCACCGTCGTTGAGCAGCGCCTGCATGGCCATCACGATCAGCTCGGAGACGCCGTTGCCGATGTAGATGTCCTCGATACCTACGCCAGGGATCTCCTTGCGCTGGCACTCCTGCATGATCGCCTTGCGCGCCGAGTAGAGCCCCTTGGAGTCGCAGTAGCCCTGGGCGGTGGGCAGATTGCGCATCACGTCCTGCAGGATCTCTTCCGGCGCCTCGAAGCCGAACGGCGCCGGGTTGCCGATATTGAGCTTGAGGATGCGCTGTCCTTCGTCCTCCAGCCGCTTGGCGTGCTCGAGCACGGGCCCGCGGATGTCGTAGCAGACGTTATCGAGCTTGTGAGACTTGGAAAGGGTGGGCGTGTCCATGGCGCGGGTCTCGCTGGGTCCGTGTGTCCGTGCCCGCCGGGGCGGGAGTGTCGTGGTTGATGAGTCCTGTCGATGCGATGCCGGGGCGGCGGTGTCCGGGCGTGCGGCCTAGTCGTCGCTCGCCGCTTCGCCCTGGGCACCCTGGTGAGGTGCTGCCTTCGAGGCGCCTTCTGCGACATCCTGCGAGCCGTCTTCCGGGGCATCTTCTGCGGCCTCGACAGCGGCTTCCTCAGGCGCCGGGATGTCCTCCGGGGTCTCCAGGGTCAGGCGCCCGAGCTTGCCGTCACGCAGTTCGTGCAACAGCACCTCGCTGCCGCGATGCAGGTCGATCTCGCCACCGGCGCGCAGGCCTCCGCGCTTGGCGGCGATCTCGGCGAGGATGGCGTGGCCGTCGAAGCCGGCCAGCGCCATCAGGTCCGGGCGAGCGTCTCCGTCGGCCTCGACCTTGTCGGCGTCGGGATTGGCCTCGTAGGCCGGCAGCGCCTTGAGTTTATAGCGTGCCTTGAGCGCCTCTGGATAGCGTTTGGCCAGCTCGGCGGCGGTGATCAGGGCCACATCGACATAGTCGATGGCGGTATCGCGGATGGCGCCGCTGGCCGCCAGACGATAGGCACTGGCCTGATCCTCGATCTTTGGCCACAGCACGCCCGGGGTGTCGGTCAGCGCCACGCGACCCTGGATGCGTACCTTCTGCTGGCGCTTTGTCACCGCCGGTTCGTTACCGGTCTTGGCGATGGTGCGTCCCGCCAGACCATTGATCAGCGTCGATTTGCCGACGTTGGGGATGCCCATCACCATCACCCGCACGTCGCGGTCGGCACGCACCTGGCCAGCCAGTTCATGGCACAGCTTGGGAATGCGCTTGAGCTCGCGGGTATTGGTGGTGGTCACCGCCAGGGCGCGGGTGTCTGGCTGGGCGTCGAAGTGGGCGGTCCAGGCGCGGGTACCCTCAGGATCGGCCAGGTCGGCCCGGGACAGGATCTTGAGTACCGGCTTGTGACGGGTCAGGCTCGCCAGCATCGGATTGGCACTGGAATAGGGCAGTCGCGCGTCCAGCACCTCGATGACCACGTCGATTTCCGGCAGCGCCTCGAGAATCTGGCGTCGCGCCTTGTTCATATGTCCCGGAAACCAGCCCAGCATCTCGTTCTCCTGCCTTCTCTAAAGGGTGTTGCGCAAATGGCTCCCCATCTTATGGAAATGCGAGGCAAATGTCGCGAGCGGTGGATGACAAGGTCGCAGATGATGGAGGGCAGGGTCGCACACGGTGGGAGGCGAGGTCGCAAGGGCCGGGCGATAAAAGCGCCAGGCCCGCCGAGAAACACCTGGCGGCGGGCACAGGGGCTTGCAGCGAGAAGGGAAGGGGCAAGGGGAGAGAGACGTCTGGGGCGTAGGCCAGGGGATGGCGCAACGCCTACTCCCCCTCATGAAAGTCGATGGCCAGCGAGTTGATGCAGAAGCGCTCTCCGGTGCTGGTCGGCCCGTCGGGGAACACATGGCCCAGGTGGGCATCGCAGCGATGGCAGGTGACCTCGATGCGGTGCATGCCGTGGCTGGTGTCCTCGTGGCGCTGCACGCTTTCGCAGGACAGCGGGCGGTCGAAGCTGGGCCAGCCGCAGCCAGCGTCGAACTTGTGCTCGTTTTCAAACAAGGGGGCGTTGCAGCACACGCAGTGATAGATGCCGTGCACCTCGGTGATCTGGTAGTCACCGGTAAAGGGACGTTCCGTGCCTTTTTCGCGGGTGACGTGGTACTGCTCCGGGGTAAGCTGCTCTCGCCATTCGGCGTCGGACTTCTCGATCTTCTTGCGCATGGACGGTCTCCCGTGACGTTCGGTCGAGGCTTGCGCATCGTGGTTCGCGTCGATGCGGCACCCACGACAGCATCAAAGTCGCAGCCTCGGTATTCAAGCTAAGACGTTTGCTGCAGTTTGACCAACTCCTGCGTTCCACGATGCAGGGGAGGGTGGCTGAAGCGTCGATGGAGAGCGAATGCGTATAGAAAGAGCCTATATAGAGAAGGGCGCTGAATCGAGCAGGAAATCCTTCAGCCGGGGTTGACACTTTTGAGGGTGCTCAGTAACATACGCGCCACCTCGAGATGAGACGAGGCGGATGCGTCCCATTCGTCTAGTGGTCCAGGACACCGCCCTTTCACGGCGGGAACAGGGGTTCGAACCCCCTATGGGACGC